>JANNDA010000621.1:0-3756 GCA_031387195.1 Planctomyces sp.
CCACTCGACCACCCACGCCACCGACTTGGCCTCCCTCATGACCCTCAAGTTCCAACGCTTTGAAAACGTCTCACTCATGGCCGCGTGAAGTATAATCCACGCTGCACGAGGGGATCAAAAAGTTCTTGCTGCGAGCGATCGCCAACGGCTTCGGCCAGATCCAGGTCAGCCGACACGAGACTTACGAGCGTGAGCATATGTCGGGATTAGACGCGCATGTGCTGTGTCTGCGAGGCTCCCGCCGACCTGCTCGATCTCGCTCGCTGGGCCAAGCTCAAAGCGATCGGCATCACGTTCAACCAAACGACTCGTAATGGCCAAAAAACTGTCGAGGTGCGATATTGCATCCTCAGTAAGTGGCTTTCAGTACGCCGCTTCGCCGTCGCCGTGCGCTACCACTGGTCGATCGAGAACAAACTCCATTGGCAGTTGGACGTGACGTTCCAAGTGAATCAATCCCGCTTCCGCGAAGGCTACGCGGCTACGACCTTCAGCCTGCTCCGCAGCGCCGCACTGAGCCTCCTGAAAAACGATCTCTCTCCAAAAAACGGTGTCAAAAACAAACGCCTCAATGCCGCCTGGGACAACTACCTCCTCCAAATCCTCTTCAATTCGTGACTTCAGAAAAGTGCGACACGTTCAGATTCTGTTGAAGGCTGATGTGGACAGTCCGAACTGGACCGACCAGTAAATCGCCGAGGCGTTCTCGTGTCGGACTCGAACCGTCGAAGGGATTCGCCAGCGGTTGGTGAAACGCAGATTTCAAGGGACGCTCGACCGTGTCAAACGAGTGACACCACCAACGCCCAAGAGGCTCGATGGCAAGCAGGGAGCACGCGTCATTGCCGCTCGTTTGGGACCGCCGCCCAAGGGGTGTGCCAACTGGTCGCTGCGGCTGTTGGCTCGCAAGTTGATCGAGCTAAAAATCGTGGACTCGGTGAGTCGCGAGACCGTGCGTCGCACGCTGAAAAAAACGGCATGACGAATCGCAAGATCGAGTACTGGGTGATTCCTCCGGAAGCCGACGCCGAGTTCGTCGGCAACATGGAGCTTGTAATTCCACCAGTGTTGGAACATCAGTTTGAATGGTCGTATCCGAGCCGTTTGACTTGGTTGTCCGGTCATGGAGAGGTGGCGTTTGATGGGACTCGCGTGAAGGCGTCGAACGGTCGTTTGGTGGGGTTGCTTGAACGATTGTTTACAAGTGCGTCCATTGATACGCGACCTGCGAGTTTTTGCTGAAGAATTTCGCTGTCGCCGCTCGACCGCGAGCTTGGACGTACTGGCTCACGATCGAGAAGAGAACTCGATACGACGCAGCGTTGTCGCTGACCGGCCAGTTGCTGCCGTAAATCAAGCGGTCGTCACCGAAGATGTCCCAGATCGCATCGAGGATTGGCCGATAGAATTCGACCTCTTCGGGAACTTTCTTCTCGCCCGATTTCGGCTTCGCGTGTTCGACGAGTGCCGACACTTTGCAGAACACGCGAGCCTGTTTCGCCGCCGCTCGCATCCCAGCGACCCACGCCTGCGGAGCCGGGCCGCCGTCGATGTCCACGTTACCCAAGTGATTGATGACGATCCGCAAGTCCGGCAGCTTCTCGGCCAAGCGAGCCACATCGGCCGGCATGTCCGGACCTCCGTTGACGTCGAGTTCTAAATCATGCTCGGCCAACCGGCGGATGTCCGCGAGAAACTCAGGCTGATCGAGTCCCGTCTTCAACGCTCCGTGATTGATGCGGATGCCTCGATACATTTTGTTGGCGGCAAATCGTTTGACGTGCCCCGCAAATTCCGGCTTACCCGGCGTCAGATTTCCGACGATGCCCAACACCGACGGATTCCTCGCGGCAACATCGAGTAACCAAGCGTTGTCCTCGACCCACGGACTCGCTTCGACGATGACTGTCTTCGTCACGCCGAGGGGGGCAGCCTGTTCGAGGAAGTGTTTCGGCAGGATCGTCCGATACAAAACTTTGTCCCCTTTGCCGGGCCAAGGGACTCCTTCCGGCCGAGTCGGGTCATAGAAATGCGTGTGACAATCAACCATCAGCGGTTTGTCATCGGCACGGGCGACCGTGTCACGGCCGCTCAACATCGCGGCAGCCATGAGGCCGACGCTCGACTCTAAGAAATCACGACGAGAAGCGTTCATGGTCCGTCCTTTTCAATTGTGGATCAAATCTACGTAGCCATCACAGCCTCTCCGCGAAATGAGCCGGTTGCTTCACAATGCGTTGGCAAGCACTCGGCTCGTCACGCGGAGCGTGACGGCTACGTATTTGCAGGTCGCCGCAATATTCATTCTGTGAATTCATCTAACGAGGCTTCACCGCAATCTGATCAATGATGCGGTCGCTGGGATGAACGATGACGATATCGGCTTCATTGAGTCCGCTGAGCACTTCCGCTTCGAGGCCGTTGCGGCGGCCGATCTTGATTCGACGTTTGCGGGCGCGCTCTTCTTGAATGACAAAGACGGACCAGTCTGCGGGATCGGTCGTGCCCGGTTCGCGGAACAGCGCGCCGGTCGGGACTTTGATCACGTCCTCTTTTTCCCAGATGACGATCTCTGCCTCGACGCGGTATCCGTCACCCAATGTTTTGCGTAACTCAAACGGCTCCTCGAACTGTGCAATGACATGCACTCGCTGTTCTTCGACGCCGAGCGCTGAAAGTTTCAAGAAGCCTTGCGGCTCGACCAGCCGCACTTGAGCCGATAGCGGCTGCTCGCCACCCCAATGTTTGAGCCACATCGTTTGGCCAGGACGAATCTTGACTGCGTCGGTCGAAAGCACCTCAACGTCAACTTCGAGATCGCGCGGATCACCGACTTCCAACAGCGGCGTGCCGACTTGGACGACGGTTTCGCTTTCTTGCAGCACCTTCAACACAACTCCGTTGATCGGCGATTGAATACGAAGTTGCCACTTCTCCGTTTCATCCGGAGCCAGCGGACGCGATCGCAACAACGCCGCGCGAGTCAGGTCGAGTTCAAAGCGAGCAATTTCTTCCGCGAACTTCGCCGCGTTAAGTTCTTCCGTACGACTGCGGACGAGCATCTCCGCGTCTTCAAACTCTTGTTTACTGCCGGCACCTTTGCCGGCTAGTCCTTTGCGACGTTCGACATCGGTGCGTGCCCATTCCAAGTTGACGACCGCCTTTTGGCGAGCGGCTCCGGCGCTTTTGATGGCCAGCTCTGACGACTTCACACGCAATTCCGCCTGCACAATTTGCCGCGAGTCGAGCAACACCGGATCGACCGGATCGATGACCGCGAGTTCGATGGACGGAGATGATCCCGGTGAGTCCACCTTTGCGTCATCAAGGCTCGCAGCCGCGACCGAATCGGTCGGTTGTTCCAACCTCGCCGGAGCAAAGACCGGGTCACCGGCTCGTACTTTGATGCGGTGCAAGCGACCGGCCAATGGTGACGAGACGAGATATCGGTCACGCAAGCGAGTCTTGCCGTCCTCATTCACGGTGACGCTCAACGAGCCCTGCGTCACACGAGCCGTATCGACCGGAGCTGGCTTGGGCATAAAACCATACGCCAGCGCAGCCACGATCCCACCGGCGATACTCAGCCACAACAGTCGTTTGATCCAACGCACGAAGAGGTTTCCTGGTTACGAATGAGGCACGCGGACAACGAGATTCAAACAATCCCACCGAGCTTGCCTCGG
This sequence comes from Planctomyces sp., assembly GCA_031387195.1. Classification (GTDB taxonomy): domain Bacteria; phylum Planctomycetota; class Planctomycetia; order Planctomycetales; family Planctomycetaceae; genus SXKJ01. Next base: position 3,687 of record JANNDA010000621.1, read on the forward strand.
TGGTTTTCGGGCCTCTGCACTACGTCGCTTGAGATTACGAGTGAACTGACCCGTAGTGCAAAAGCCTGGA
>JANNDA010000930.1:0-1981 GCA_031387195.1 Planctomyces sp.
GTCGGCGTGAACGATTCCGGAATGATCAGCCCGTAAGGCTGCACGCTGCCGTCGATCTTCGACACATACCCGCGCGGCACGAGCCCCGTCTGCGTGGTCCACGATGCGTTGCCTGCCTTGAGCTGTTCGGCTCGCGCCAGACCATCGGCCAACAATGATTTCGCCGTGTTGATTTCTTGCGGCTTGAAGAACTCGCGATAAGTCAGCGCGTCCGAGACCGCCTTGTGATAAATCTGCACGTCCGGCAGCAGCTCCTTCGTGCGTGCGTCCTTGCTCACAGTCAGCTCATCAATGGCCGACTTGAGTTTCTTCAGCCCATCTTCGAGGTCGTCGCGTTCTTCTTCGGGGACTTCGATTCCCAGCGGCGGAACCGGTCGCACTTTTTCTGCCATGTTGTCCGCGGGACCATCGGCCTGTAGCAGACCACTGAAGATCACACACAACCCGACGGCCAATGCTGTCATCCACGTCCGACTCATGCTGTCGCTCCTCTGAAGATTGATGCCGGAAAGAAGACGTGAGCGTAACGGTCGCCTCAAACCGTAGCCACAAGCTTCCAGCTTGTGAGCAGGCAAGCTGGAAGCTTGCCGCTACGGCGGACATTTTTCCGAAGCCCGAATACACTCCCGCCCGATTCCGAAGTTAGCAACCCGAAGTGTGAGCGAGGGCGACGGCTCCGCGAGACTCCGAATTCATCACTGTGTGAATCGGCTGCCCTCGTTCACGCTTCGGGTTACATGGCCTACGGAAAATCGAAAAATGTCGCAACCACACTCTCATTTCACCTCGCCAGCGAGACTTCGTCCCATGAAAGCGATTGCCGTCATACCGCGCCAACTGAATAGCGTTCACTTGGCCGAACTCCCCAAGCCTCGACTGGAGGATGTCTCCAACGGACGTGGCGTCTTGGTCAAAGTATTGAAGGTTGGTGTGGATGCGACTGATCGCGAAATCAATGAAGGGCTATATGGGGCTCCGCCGCCTGGCTATGGTTTTTTGGTGATCGGCCACGAATCGTTCGGTATCGTCGAGGCGATTGGTCCCAACGTGCGGCATGTGAAGCCCGGTGATTATGTCAGTTGCACCGTGCGACGCCCGGGCGGTTCGATCTATGACCTCATCGGCCGCTCGGACATCACCAGCGAAGAGTCGTATTTCGAGCGTGGCATCAACCTGCTGCACGGCTACATGACCGAGTACTTTGTGGACGATGCCGAGTTCATCGTCCACATGCCGACCGCCATCAAACATCTGCATGTCCTGGCCGAACCGATGAGTGTCGCGGCGAAAGCCGTACAGCAAGCCTACGAGGCTCAGCGACGTTTGCAGGTTTGGGAACCGAAGGTGGCTTATGTCACCGGAGCGGGACAAATCGGGTTGCTCACGACACTCTGCCTGCGTTTGAAGGGGGTCGAGGTCTACACAATCGCTCGTGCCCCGAAGCCGAACTTGAAGGCGGAGATCGCCGAACAGCTCGGTGCGACTTATGTCAGCTCGAAAGAAATTCCGCTGACCGAACTCGTGAAGCAAACCGGCAAGCCCGATCTGATCATCGAAGCAACGGGCAGCAGCGCGACCGCGTTTGAATGTATGCAGGTGTTGAATTTGAACGGCGCGATAGTCTGGACCAGCATCACGGGCGGGAAGAAAGAAACGATGGTGCCGACCGACAAGATCAATCTCGAATGGGTGCTGGGAAACAAACTGCTGCTCGGTTCGGTCAACGCGAACTTCCGCCACTTCAATCTGGGCATCGCCGACATGGCTCAAGGAGAGGTCGTCTATCCGGGAGTTCTGCCGAAGATCCTGACGCACCCGGTTGACGGCCTCGACCGTTATGCCGAAGTGATTCGCTTGCTGACTCACGAGCCGCAAGCACTGAAGGTTTTCGTCAATGTGGCGGAGGGGTGATTGCGAGAGACTGGGGGTCAGGCACCGCAAAATTCAAAATTGGCGGATCAAGGTTCCCTATTTCTCAACG
>JANNDA010000655.1:0-4966 GCA_031387195.1 Planctomyces sp.
TCCAGGCTCCGCGCATACTGGCGCGTGGCTACGCCCACCAGCATCTGCGGAATCGATTGGCCGAATGCCAACAAGCCGGCTGCCGGTACGGACCTTGCCTTTGACGTAGGACGGGCACTCCTGCCCGTCTCCGTTGGGACGGGCAGGAGTGCCCGTCCTACCAATTCCTAGAGGTCTGTCATGCAACTGCACGCGTTTTTGAAGTCGGGTCATCCCGGCACGCTCTTCACGTCTCTGCTGTATTTTGATTTCTGCTTCGCCGTCTGGCTGTTGAACAGCGCGATGTCGCCGTACATCAAGGAGACCTTCGGGCTGAGCGGTGCGGAGAACGCCTTCTTGCTCTCGGTGCCGGTCTGGGCCGGAGCGTTGCTGCGGCTGCCGATGGGATTCCTGTCGCAGTACATCGGCCGGAAGAATACCGCACAGCTCAACATGGCGCTGCTGGTCGTGGGGCTGGGCGCGGGCTACTGGCTGGCGGGGAGCTACGGCGGCGTGCTGGTGCTGGGTGCGATTCTGGGTGTGGCGGGAGCCAGCTTCGGCGTGGCGTTGTCGCTCGGCTCCGGTTGGTATCCACCGCAATACAAAGGTCTGGCGATGGGCATTGCCGGGGCTGGCAACAGTGGTGCCGTGCTAGCGGTCTTGTTCGCTCCGCCGCTGGCGAAGGCTTACGGCTGGCAAGCGGTGTACTCGCTGGCTGTGATCCCAATGTTGCTCGCGATGGTGCTGCTGCAAGTCTTCGCGAAAGAACCGCCGGATCGCGAGCAGAAGAACTTCCGCGACTACCTCAAGGTGCTGGTCGATCGCGACGCTTGGATTTTCAATCTGATGTACATGGTCACGTTCGGCGGATACATCGGTCTGACGAGCTTTCTGCCGACGCTGTTTCACGAGCAATACGGCATCGCCAAAGAGGACATCGGCAAGTACTCGGCGGGCATCATCGTCATGGCCAGCATCCTGCGAGTTCTGGGCGGTTGGTTCGCCGACCAGTACGGCGGGCTGCGAGCGTTAACCGTTCTGAGCGGGGTGATCATGGCCACGACGCTCGCGGCGGCGACGCTGCCAGCGAATCCCTGGATCATGGTGGCGATTCTCGTCGTCTGTTTCTCGGCGATGGGTGCCGGAAACGGTGCGGTGTTCCAGCTCGTGCCGCTGCGTTTCAAAGCCACGACGGCCATCGCGGGCAGCCTGATCGGCGAGGTGGGTGCGCTCGCGGGCGGCTTCCTGCCGCTGGTCATGGGGTACAGCAAAGTTTATTCGGGCAGTTACGCACCCGGCTTCATCGCGGGAACACTGCTCGCGATGGGAGTGCTGGCATCGCTCTCCCTGGTGATGCGGCAGTGGACGACGACGTGGGTAGGAGCCGGTGGCAAGGCGATCGCTCCGCCGGTTGCACTCGAAGCGTCACAGGCGATCTGAGTCGTTCACAGGACACGTGCCGAGGCCGCAAAAGTGTGGCAACACATTGCTGATTGAGGGTCGATTCACCTTTTCGGAGAGCCTCTATGCTCGCACAAATTTTTTGACGTTCAGGCTCAGCCAATTAGATCTCAATCCTGCGCAACATCCGCCCGAAGTAGTCCAGCACGCCTTGCACATCGACCGACTCGACGACATCGATGTTGCTCTGCCATTTGCGCGAGGTGCGGCGATCAAACACCGTGACTCCGCGGCAGATGCCTGAATGTGTTTCGACATCCAGCGCATGGGAAGCGGTTTGAATCAGTCGATCTTGAGCGACCGTGACCAACGCCACGACTTCGCGTAACGCGAAGCCCTCCAGCCCAAGATGCTCGTGCGAGGCACGCAGTCCGTATTGCAACCATTCGAGCAGGAATTTGCCCGCTCGCGAGATTCCCACGTCAGAGAGCCGTGCAAATTGGTCAAAATTCAGCACCACTTGTTGCGTTACATCGAGCGGCACCAGTGTTTTGGTTGCCGGAAATCTCAGCACCGACTGAGCCGCTTCGGGATCGGCAAAAATGTTAAATTCCGCCGCCGCTGTCGCATCTCCGCCCGCTGACATCGAACCGCCGAGGCACACGATCCCTCGTAACAACGACAAGAATTCCGGATCACGTTCTTGTGCGGCCAACACATTCGTCAGCGGGCCTAACGTCAGCAACGTGATTTCTTGAGGGAACAATCGCACTTGTTCGATGAGTAGCTTTACGGCGTCGTGCGGCTTGTGAAGTTCGGCCACCGGTACCGAACTGTCTCCCAAACCAGTCTTGCCGTTGAGCAGCACCGGATCGATGTAACCACGCATCAAGTCGCCTCCGGGGGAGGGGAGATGTGCTTCCGAAGCACCCAGGCGAGGCCACTTCGGTGGATCGATCAGTTCGATCACCGCCTGCAAGTTTCGCGTTGCGGTTTGACCTGAGACGCAACCCGTTGTTGCCGTTACTGCAATGAGATCAACATCGGAATCAAGCATCGCCAGTGCGACGGCGATCGCATCTCCGATGCCGGGATCAGCGTCGATAATCAATTTTCTGGGCATCAGATCGCTCCTTCGGCTGTGTGATTGGGTGGGATTGTACGGCTCACGTTTTCACACCGTCAATCAGCGAAGTGATCGTTGCGATCCGCACAACTCGTAGATTTCGCCAAACGTTGCAATGACCTCAAACAGGCTTTTTTGACAAAGCGATTTCGACGAAACAAGAAGGGAGGGTTTTTCACACGGTCATCTGTGTGGCATTGAGGCGAGCGTTTGAAATCACAGTGCAGGTGACGAGATCGTGCCAGAATCCAATCCGGGCCAACATGCTGATCCGTGGCGAGTCGTCACGTGGCTGATCGCCGGCCAAGTTGTCTGCTTGTCCGTTGGATTGGGAATGCTCCCCAGTTGGTTGCTGTCAAACTCCACTTCGGCCAGCACGCTGGGGGCGAGCCTGCTGCTGACGGTCGGCCTGCAATGTGTGCTGTTGACGGCCGGACTCTGGCGATTGCGATGCGCGACTCAGCAGCGTCAGGCTGCGGCTGAAACGACAGCCCAACGAGTTCGAGACGATCTGGAACGGACGCAACAAGCGGTGATGTTCGGGCTGGCTCATCTCTCCGAGTCACGTGATGCCCAGACCGGCCAGCATTTACAACGGATGAAACTCTTTACACGCGAATTGACAGCCGCGTTAGGTCAACTGACGAAATACCAAGGACTCATCACGTCGGAGTATTTGCGGCTGATCGAAGTCAGTGCCATGTTGCATGACATCGGCAAGGTCGGTGTGGCGGATCGAATTCTGCAAAAGTCGGGATCACTCACACCGGCAGAACGCCGTGAGATGGAACGGCATCCGCTCATCAGCAGCGATTGCCTCATGCAAGTCGCAGAGCGATTGGGATCGTCCAATTTCTTGCAGATGGCTCACGAGATCGCGCTGTACCACCACGAACGCTGGGACGGCATGGGTTATCCGTATGGGCTGCGTGGCGCGGCAATTCCATTGTCGGCCAGAATCGTCGCGATTGCCGACGTCTACGATGCGCTCTCTTCCCCACGAGTCTACAAGCCCGCGTTTCCGCATGAGCAATGCGTCGAGATGATTCGCAACGGTGCGGGAACTCAGTTTGATCCCGACCTGGTGGAGGTCTTCCTCAGTATCGAAGACCGCATCGCGGCCATCTCACTGTCACACTCTCAATTCGCCTCCGTGACGCCTGTTGGAACAACACAGCCAACGCTTGACGTGTCACCAAATGGGGCCGTGCTTGACCAGACAATGGCGTCAGTGACTAGCAATCTCGATCGGCTCGATGAGTTGCTGGGCTCATTGGGTATCGAGACGAGTACGCCACGAGAGTCCGTCCAAGACTTGGTCTCGGCCCGTTGAGACCGTAGGTTACGCAGCCCGCTCGCACGACGGATTCGTGGCCGAGCGTCGGTTGTCATTCCCGGTCTGACACGGAGCCCTCTTCATGCTTTCACCGATCTCGTTTCGCTTGAGCTTGCGCGGTCTATTTTTCGTCACGGCCCTGTCGGTCATCGCATCATTCGCCGCCTCATTGAGCGCGGCAGACGCGGACCTTTACACGCGACGTGAAGATGTCATCTACGGTCGCAAATATGGCACCGCGCTGACGCTCGACGTCTTCACGCCAACTGAGAAACCCAATGGCGCGGCGGTGATCGTCGTCGTCAGCGGCGGTTGGTTTTCGGATCACAACGGTGTGAATCCACAAAACTGCCTGCCGTTCCTCAAGCGTGGTTACACGGTCTTCGCCGTCGTTCACGGCAGTCAGCCGAAGTTCACGATCCCGGAAGTTTTGGCCGACATGCACCGCGCCGTGAGGTTCATTCGCAGCCGAGCCGACGAATTTAAGATCGACCCGAAGCGCATCGGTATCACCGGCGGCTCGGCCGGAGGCCACTTGTCGTTGATGATCGGGACCAGCGGCACGGACGGTGATCCGAAAGCGAAAGATCCGGTCGATCAACTCTCCAGTCGCGTGCAGGCGGTCGGCTGTTTTTATCCTCCGACTGATTTCCTGAACTGGGGCGAACCAGGAGTCAACGCGCTGGGCAAAGGCCCGCTTGCATGGTTGCCGTCACCGTTTGATTTTCGAGACTTCGATGCGACGGCGAAAAAATTCGTCAGCGTGACCGACGAAGAAAAGCTGCTGAAGATTGGTCGCGAGATTTCTCCGATCACACACGTCAGTGCCGACGACCCACCGACGCTCATCATTCATGGCGATGCCGACAAAGTGGTGCCGGTTCAGCAGGCTCAGATCATGATCCAGAAGCTCAAGGAAGCGAACGTCCCCACCGAACTCGTCGATCGCCCCGGCCTGGGTCACGGCTGGCCGACATTGCACAAAGACCTCGACCTCTTCGCCGATTGGTTCGACAAACATTTGTCCGCCGCAAAGTGATTGAACGACGAAGCTGGAGTGTCGCCAACTCTCTCCGAGGGCATGAACTTTTCGTGGGATAAGCTTCCAGCTTGTCACCTTCAAA
>JANNDA010000663.1:0-1765 GCA_031387195.1 Planctomyces sp.
GATTTGGTTCAACAGGCATACCACCTGATTTCGCTCGGCTACTCCGAAGAACAAGAATTCGACTCCGACGAATGGGCCTTCCGCCACATGCTCAAGATCGGCCGAACTCAAGACGAAGCTCTCGCCATGCCCCGCCACTTCGCCAAACACTTTGTCGATAAAACCGAGCGCCGGCAAACCGCAGAAAAGAATCGCCCCGATGCCGTGATCGCTGACGAAATCGAAAAGCATTTGCGATCCCATCCGGCAGCAACCGAGCGAGTGCATCGGCTTGAGAGGCTGGCCGATAAGTAACTCAAACTGAGCATTATCAGGGAAGAGAATTTCACCGCAAAGGCGCGAAGAGCCACAAAGAAATCAAGAAGATGGCCATTTCAAAGTCTTCTCAACACAACGGTCATTAAGAAATGATTTTGGGGTGTTCCTTCGCGTACTTTGCGCCTTTGCGGTGAAAACTGCTCAGTTTGAGTAAGTAAATGCGAGATAGTTCCAATCTGATCAATGCACGTCGCGTGAGCGGAACGCGGTTTGGATCGTCAGCACGAGTAGAACCAGCATCGTCGATAATGCAAAGACGCAAGCACGCGCACCCATGCGGTCGGTTTTCTTCGGGAAGTAGGCTTCCGCAATATCGACGCTCGGCTTGGAGGGCGCTTGGGGCGCGTTTGCGACAGGCACGTCGGGCGTCGGACTCTTTGATCGCTCGACTGACTCCAAAAGCAGCAGCCCTTCGAACGACCAACGCGATGGCATGGCGTTCGAGCACCAGCGTGCTGGCGAATTCATCTCGCTTTGCGGCTGAAGAATTCCGCCGAGTATCACCATCGGTCAAAGCAGCAACGGTAAGAGGGCGATGGCCACTTCCGACGTCTTGACGATTGCCGAAACCGTCAGGCCGAGTGCCAAACCAACCGCCGATGACAGCACCAGCAGGCCAAACATTGGTAACCACGGGCCGTGCAGACCGTTTCCCCAATGGACCACGCCAAGCAAGATCAAACATTGCACCACGCACAGTCCGCCGAGCACGGTGAACTTCGCAGCCATGTACCACGGAATCCGCAGATTCACCATCCGCTCGCGCACATAGATCGGCCACTCGCCGACAATCTCGCGGACCGCGTTCGAGCAGCCAAACCAGATCGACGACAGCGACAACAAAAAGACGGTGATCGACGTCGCTTGAGCCGACGACTGCCAGTTTTCGGCGGTCATCTCTACTGAGGTCTTGCTGCTAAAGACCATGACCAACAGCGCTGCAATGATTGGTGCCTGAGCCAACAGGATGGCGGTGTTCGCCACGTCGCGGCGTTTCACAGCCAGCGAGCGTCGCACCAGGGTCAACCATTGCGCTGGCCCCGACTCGATTCGTGGACGTTGCGGACTGTTGTTCGATTCCTCGCCGGGTGAATTCCCTGCTCGCTGTTTCACAAACTCACGATGGAATTCTGAGCTTTGATACCGCTTACACCACGCGGCAGTTGGCTGGGTCGCCAGACCTCTCAGCAGCATGTCGGGAACAAGTGGCGTGGCCGGTGAGTTCGCGCTGCCGTTCGGCGGATTGAAGAACTGGACCGAGTCGGGGTAGGCCGGGCCGAAAAATGCCAACCGCCCCGCATCGGTGCTGCCAGCATCCTTTGCGACCACGACCACGTTGTCGAGCTTGCTGAACGCTTCGAGACTCGGCTGGTGAATCGTCAGCAAAATCGTCTTGCCGGCGTCGGCGAGTTGTCGCAGCACCTGCATGACGATCAGCGTGTCTTCT
>JANNDA010000695.1:0-1620 GCA_031387195.1 Planctomyces sp.
GGCAGCATGCAGGTGAGGATCTTGAGGCGCAAGTACTCCTCGTCGCGCAGGCCGTAGGCGCGGCGCTGGATGACGCGGATCTTGTTGTTCAGGCCCTCGACGAAGCCGAGCGAGACCTTGTTCTCCGGTCGGCAGTAGGCCGCGATGCCATCCCAGTGGCGGTCGATCATGTCGGCGAACTTCTCGTAGGGGCCGAGCCGCTGCCATTTCAGGCTCGCGCGCCAGTTCTCGAAGAAGCGCCGCGCCCAGGCTTCGCGCTCGTAGTCCCAGAGTTGGCCGAACGACTCTTTCAGCAGGTAAGCCGTGCCGAGCCGTTTGTTGGCTGCCAATAGGGTTTTCAATGCCCGCCGGCCTTCGAGCGTGAGGTTCTCGCGGCGCGACAGCAGGGTGTACTTCTGGCCCTTGATGTAGCGGCGGCTCTTGCCGCTGAGCCGCGCGTATTCGCTCTTTCGTACCTTGTCGAGGGCTTCGCCGAGATGGCGCATGATGTGGAACTTGTCGAACAGGATCGCCGCTTGCGGTGCATGCGTTCGAGCCGCATTGCGAAACGGCTTCCACATGTCCATCACCGCAAGCCGAATGCCGTGAGCCTTTTCCTCGCCAAGCCACTTGTAGAACTGCGCCATGCTCGCTTCCGAGCGGTCGTCGCCCCCGAACCAGATCGGCCGCCGTCGAATGAGATCGCTCACCACGATCCGATACGTGTGCCCCTTGCGGATCGAGATCTCGTCGATGCCGATGGCTTTCGGACCGGGCGTACCCGCCTTGGCGAGCTGCGCGCGCATGTATTGCATTTCCAGCGTCTTGACCGTGTGCCAGTCGAGCCCGAGTTCGTGCGCGATGTCCGTGATCGTCCCCTGCCGGCAGCGGCAGCCCACGTAGAAGGCAAAGCGTTTCGTATAGAACGGGTTGTCGGCCAGGAACTCCAGCTGCTCGCGCTTCACCTGACCGCAACTCCGGCAATCGACGCGCCGAACCTCGACCTCCAGGTAGATGCGCGCGTCACCGCAGGAGAGATCGCGCACGCGCCGCACCCGCCGGTCGTACCAGCCTCGGTGCACCAGGCCGCAGGCGCCACAGATCGTTTTTTTGAGCGACGGACGAGAGTGATGATGCGCGCTTTCGGATCGCCGAACACGCCGCGCACCCCGGCGAGTGGTCGGAACCCGGGGAAGGCGTAGGCGTCCGTCAGTCGACGGCGCAGCTTCGATGGATTTGCCATCGACAACCGATGCCAAATTCCAACGCCCTCCGAAATGCAAGAAAGCCGCTATCCACAAAGCTTTCTGCTATGCTAACCCCGTCGAATTGCCCACACGACTTCACGAAGAGCCTCAATTCATGACCCCAACAGCAACTTGATCGCGGCCATTGGGTGTCAATCGGCGCCGACCGCGCCGCCGCCGAACAAGTTCAATTTGAGGAGGTGAGCGCATGAAAGGGGAATCGAACAGCGCATGGGTGTTCATCTCGCACTCAAACGCCGACATTCAATCCGTGCGGCGGATACGCAATCGCTTCGAGGCGAGCAGCGCCAATCCGATCCTCTTCTTCCTAAAACAAGAGGTCGAGGACGAGTTGCTTTGGCAGCTGGTACAGTGCGAAGAAGCGGCGAGCCTC
>JANNDA010000700.1:0-1712 GCA_031387195.1 Planctomyces sp.
TATCGGTGACATCAACCGCCGTTCCGCCGGTGCTGAGATTCGCGTTACGACGAATGAGTACGCGCTGTCCGGCTGCGGGAACGGAATCGGCCGTAAAACCCTGCTCCTTGAGCACGACCATCGCGGCATCGTTGATGTGAATTCTGCTGAGCACCGTGCCGTGATGCTCACCGCGTCGCGGGTCTTGATTAATGACATCAATCAGTTGCTGAATGGAGTGCAACCCGTCGCCGATGACGTTTGCTGGTTCGCGTCGTGCCGCCGCAACCAATTTGCCACCGATGATGAGCAAACGATAGTCGCAGCCGGGAATGTATTTTTCGACGATCACTGACGAGCTTTCCGCGTAAGCGATCTCGTAAGCGCGAACGACCTGTTCTTTGGTCGAAAGATTCGTCGTCACGCCACGGCCTTGATTGCCGTCTTGCGGTTTGACGACAACCGGGACTCCGATTTCCTCCGCCGCTTCCCAAGCGTCGTCCGCAGATTCAACCGGGCGACCTTCAGGAACGGGGACTCCGATACCGGACAGCAAATCACGAGTTAGGTTTTTGTCCTGAGCGATCGCCTCGGCAATCGCCGTTGTGCGGTCGGTCTCGGACGCCAGAATACGGCGCTGTTTGCTGCCGTAACCGAACTGGATCAAGCTCCCTTTGTTGAGGCGTCGGTAAGGAATGCCGCGTGCTCGCGCTGCATTCACAATCGCCTTCGTGCTCGGTCCGAGACCGATGTCCTGAGCCAGTTCTTTCAGCTTTTCGATTTCAGCAGCGACGTTGAACTCTCGTCCGTGAACAGCGGCGAGGATCAGCTCGCGAGCGACCTTCATCGTCTCACGGCAAACGTCTTCTTCGATGTACTCGACGGCGACTTTGTAGACTCCGTCTTCGTTGGTTTCACGAGCCCGGCCGAAGCCGACCTCGTGCCCCGCTAGAGTCTGCAACTCGATTGTCACGTGCTCCAGAACGTGAGCCAGAAAAGTTCCGCGACGCATTCGTTGAAAGAATCCGCCACGTTCCCCGACGCTGCAACGATGTTCGATCATCGTTGGCAGCCAGGTCATCAGTCGGTCGTTGAAACCGGGGATCTCTTCGGAGGAGCGGTCTTTGAATTCACCGAGGTCAACCCAGGCTTCCAAGACTGGAAAATTTGCCCAAATGTTCGGACCACGAAGTGCCTGAACTTTTCTGAAATCCATGATTCCTGCTTAGCCCCATCATGAGGCTGACTCAAAGTGTGAAACAAACGGTGGGGAAAGCGGGAAGGCAGGCTTTGAAATCTCGATGAGTTATCGGCTAGACGACAGCAAAGCTTGTTGGGATTGAATGCTGTCGCACGACAAACCTCAGCGAACGGGTCTGTGTCACCTCTTCTGAGTTCCTGCGAATGCGCGTTCGCTGGAATTCATCATGGTAAGCGGGGAGCGTCAACCTCCGGCGTTTTACGAGGCCGACACGAAACTCAGGAAGCTGACGCCCCCCGCTTATCGGAAACACATCGAACAAAACTTATCTTCAGAGTGAATTTGATCGCCATCAATTCATCTGCGACCGCCAGCGAACGGAGCAACTTCGATGCCGGGCAATTCAGGCTGACCGAGTTCGCGTATTTTCCAGCCAGTGAGAGATGTGGGTGGGAAGCGGCGAGTTCGGGTCAGACTCGCACAGGTGAGAAGTGAAGCGAGCGAATCGCTCTGCGGTGGGCTTAACCTTTTC
>JANNDA010000737.1:0-1826 GCA_031387195.1 Planctomyces sp.
GGAGCCATCCAGTGGACGGCATGTTCGGAATCCAGTTCGATCACCATCAGGGTTTCAGCACGATTGTCAGTGATCTCGGACAGCAATCGGGGTTCAGTGGGACGAATGCAACTGTTCGACGTCACGACGGCCAGGTAAGTGGTGTGGTTCTCCGAACAAGCGGCTATCGGGCACCGATAGACCGAAAAAGCGTTGCTCTTGTAGGCTTCTACATTTACCGGATCGTCCCAAGCTTTCGTTAAATCGATCTTGTCGTAGAGCGTCTTCTGCTCCATGTACGGCAGAATCAACGTCCGCCAACTATGCAACGGTTTGCCATTCGCATCGACCGTGAAAGCGGGAGGCAGAGCGTGGTATTCCGATTCATAATTGAGCAACGCCAACGCAATTTGCTTGAGGTTGTTCTTGCATTGACTGCGGTACGCAGCCGGTCTTGATTGGCGGGAGACTGGCAACAGAAACGCAATGAGCATGGCGATAATTGCGATCACGAAGAAAAACGCAAAGATAAGCTGCACGAGGGTAAGTCCATGCTGCTGCTTCGGAGTGTTCGTCGCAGTGTCCGGGCGGTGATTCGCAATCATCGTGATGTCCTACTCTAACTCCTTGATGATCTGCTCGACGCTGTCGAGTTGTTTCTTGTAGTTCTCCAGTGTGTCGCGAGTTTGTTGGAGAACATCGGCGGGAGCCTTTGCGACGAAGGCTTCGTTCTGGAGTTTCTTTTCGTTGGCTTCGATCCCTTTGCGGAGTCGGTCGGCTTCTTTGGTGTTGCGGGCTCGTTCGGCGTCGCGGTCGATCAGGCCCTCCAGCGGGACGAAGACGTCGGCGTCGGTCAGGCTGAAACTGGCCGAGCAGGTTGGCGGTTGCTCGTCGGCTCCGGCGGCGGCGAGCAGGGCTTTTGAAAGATTCTCGAACTGCGCGGCGACGTCGTGCATCTCGGAAGCGATGCCGGCGTTGCAGCGCATGTGAAGTTGGATCGGAGTGCTCGACGCGATGTTGTAGAGCGCGCGGATGTTGCGCACAGCGACGATCGTTTCTTGCAGCCGCTCGAAACGGCGTTCGAGGTCGCGGTTTTGCCAGGATGTCGGGACGTCGGGCCACGGGGCGAGCATGACTGAGGGGGTTGAGGGTTGAGGGTTGAGGGTTGAGGGTGATTGCAGATTTGAAATTTGAGATTTGAGATTTGAAATCTGCTGACCGCTGACCGCTGACTGCTGGCTCGACTCAAAGAGTCCGCGTTCCGGAGCAATCTCATTCAACCGTTGCCACAACTCTTCGGTGATGAACGGCGCGAACGGATGCAGCAAGCGGACGATCGTGTCCAGCACGGAAACTAGCACGCGTTGGGCGATCGGCTTTAACGCCTCGTCGCGGAGGCGCGGCTTGATCATTTCGAGGTACCAGTCGCAGAACTCGTTCCAGACGAAGTCGCGGAGGATGCGGGTCGCCTCATCGAAGCGGTAGCGGCCAAGCATCGACGTGACCTCGCCGCAGGTGTGCGACAGGCGGCTGAGAATCCATTGGTCTTCGAGTTTCAAATCGGACGTGGCAGAGGCGTCTCGCCGCTGTTCCAAGTCGTCGCACTCCGACTTAGGCGAGACGCCTAAGCCACGGACTTCGCCCGGCGTGTAGCCCTCCAAGTTCAGCATCGCGAAGCGGGCGGCGTTCCAGAGTTTGTTACAAAAATTGCGGCCGTACTCGAAGCGTTCGCTGACCACGCGAGCGACGGGTTCACCGGCATCCGGTTCAAACCAGGGGCTGCTGTATTGCGCCGACTGTTTGCATTTCGCGCATTTGACGCGCGGTTTCGCTCCGCCGCCGGGGAC
>JANNDA010000758.1:0-1558 GCA_031387195.1 Planctomyces sp.
CGAGTCGGTCAGCGCCAGCACGAGCGGTCGGCCGCGCATGTAACCGCGACCGACGACACAAGCATCTTTGAGCCCCGTCTTCTTTTGCTCTTCCACCAACCGAGTCTTGTACGGTCGCTTATCGACGAAGCCGAGTGGATCAACCGACGAAAGATTGTCGAACCATTCCTCGAAACTTTCCTCGTCCAACAACTGCTCAATGCGGACCATCGCCGGAACGTAGAAGTGGTGATTGCATTCCGGGCAACAATAGAGGTTCGATTCGACTTGTTTGCGGTACACGGTCGCTTTGCAGCCGTCGCACTGAACCCAGAGACCTTCCGGCACACCACGCTTTTGGCGTTTGAGCGACTCGGTCGTCAGTGTCGCAGTCTCAACAGAATCGTTTGGCATCGGTCGGTTCCCCCTCCGAGAGCGAGGGTGTTGCAATAGGTTGGTTGTCTTCGAGAGGAAGTAAGTAGCCGTCATCGCTCTGACTTATTCCTCAGGATCGGCACGCCGCTCGAACTGACCGTCTCGGCCAGATGACTCGAAGACTTCGACGATCGGATCGCGTGGCTTCTCCGGAAAGGCCGCCGAAAGATCGGGCGGCTCGCCGGTGAGGACGGAGCTTACAAGAGTGGCCAAAGGCTCGGAAGCGACGATGACCAGCGAGTCAAACTTCCGCAACGGCTTCTTCAACGCCTGCTGGACTCGCTCAATGACCGCTTCCCACGGCTCCCCTTCGGGAGGGCAAATCGTCTCGGGCGCGTCTTCCCACTGCTTGAAACAACGTGGAGTTTTGCGGCGTATTTCTTCGATCGACGATCCCTGCCACAGCCCTTGATTGACGTTGTTGAGTTCCTCTGACTCGCGCACGTTGATCCCCAACGCCTCGCCGATCGAGTCTGCTGTCGTTTTCACCGGTTGCCCAGTGCCCGACAGGATCACCTCAAAATCCAGCGAGAGATCTTTCAGTCGCGAGATCAAAGACAAGACCTGCACTTCGCCGCGCTGATTCAGCGGCAGTTCGAGCGAGCCCAAAATTCGATGCTGCTCGTCGAAATCGGTCCAGCCGGGACGAACCACGGCGACTCTGGTCATATATTTGCCACGCTCACGAGGAGCGCTCCTGACAACGGGAAGGGCGTGCGAATCACGCGCGGGTCGAGTGCGTTCCACGCACCCTACGAACTACGAACGGCTTGCCAATCGACTGAGTTCCGTCACGGCCAGCTTGTAATCACTCTGATCGAAAACCGCGCTCCCGGCAACGAACAAGTCCGTCCCCGCTGCGGCACACGCGGCGATCGTCTTCACGCCGATGCCGCCATCGACAGACAAGATCGTGTCCGCAGAAATCATCTGCCGCGCTTGTTTCAATTTCTCGATCGACGTCGGAATGAACGACTGCCCGCCAAATCCTGCCTGTACGCTCATCACCAACACGAGGTCGCATTCCGACACAAACGGTGCGATCACATCGAGCGGCGTTCCGGGATTCAACGCCAGTCCGGCAACACAGCCTGCGTCTCGAATGCGTCGCAGCAACGACACCGGCTCCGGCTCCGCTTCGATG
>JANNDA010000883.1:0-4649 GCA_031387195.1 Planctomyces sp.
CCTGCAATACTGATGGACGCGGCATTCGTCAGCGTGGCTCCCGCCGGTGATGTGACGCTCGGTGCGTTCGGTGCCGTGCGATCGGAGTCGAAGCTGTAGCTCGTGCCGAGATTCGTATTCCCCGCGAGATCCATCAACGAATCGGCGGCCAACGTTACAGAGACTTCGCCGTCCGCAGTCGGCGCGATATCGAACGTGTAGATCGAACCCGATCCCACAAAGTTGTTCACGCTGCCGTTCGTGATACCGAGATCCGACTCGTCGAAACCGGTGACGGACTCACTGAACGTGGCGGTGACTCCGATCAATGCGGAGTTCGTCGCGCTACTGAAGATCGGCGCGAAGGAAACTGTCGGCTTGGTCGTGTCGCTGACCACGACATTCTGCGTCGCCGCGTCACTCGAATTGCCGGCCAAGTCCACCGCCGCGCCCGATTCGATATCAATTGTTACATCACCGTCACCGCTCGGCGCGACATTAAAAGTCGCTTGTGTGGCACTCACGCTGACGAAGTTGCTGATCACGCCGTTAGTCACCGCGAGATCGTTTTGATCAAAGCCGCTGACCGTCTCGCTAAAGTCGATCGTGAAGCTCAAGCTCGCCGCGTTCGTCGGCGTCAGGCCGTTGAACGTGATCGTCGGTTGTGGATTGATCGAGTCCTGCGTGATCGTTGAGACCGCCGCTGTGGCTGATTCGTTGCCGGCAACATCGGTCGCCGAGACCAAGAAGTGGTTCGTCGCGTTCGAGGTCAACGAGGCGGTGAATGAGAAGCCGGTCTCCGCTGCGCCGAGTTGCTGCTGATCGGCCAACGTGTCCCCTTCGGACAATGTGCCGCTGGCGTCCGCATCGACATACAACCGCACGAGGCTCGCCGCGTCCGCAGAACCACTGACGATCGTGCTCATCGAGTTAGTCAGGATCGCACCGTCGGGCGTCGTGACGTTCGGTGAATCTGGAGCCGTGCGATCCGAAGTGATCGACAGCGTCATCGCCGCTGTGTTGTTGTTACCCGCGATGTCGGTGACGGCACTCGCTCCGAGATCAATCGTCACCGCGCCGTCGGCTGTCGGTGCCACGTCAAACGAATAACTCGAACCGCTGCCGATGAGATTGCTCGCGGTGCCGTTGCCGATGACCAAATCGGTCAGCGAGAGACCGCCGATCGACTCGCTGAAGTTGAGCGTGACGGGAATGCTCGCCGCGTTTGTCGGATTGGCGAGCGAAATGCTCGTGGACAACGTGGCCGTCGGCGCGGTCTTATCGACCGTGACGGCAAGCGTTGAAGAACCTTCACCGTCATTCGCTTGGTACGTGTAATTTCCAGCGGCCAAGTTTGTCTGAGCGAACCGCCAATTGCCGTCTGGGTTGACGAGGATCGCTCCGACAAAGCTGCCGTTGCGAGTGATCTGCAAGACCGAATCGCCGTTCGCCGTGCCGTACAAATCGAGCGTGCCGTTGTTGGTGATTTCATCCGCGGTGTCAGTCCCGTGGTCCTGATCAATTCCTGCGATGACCGCCGACAAAACCTGGCGACTCTCCAGTAACTCAGTCGTGACAATCGCCGTCTGATGAGCCGACCGCTTCGGCTGATTGAGCTTGCCGCGTCGAGCCGGACGTGCTTGCTGACGGGGATGCATCAACGAACTCAGCCATTTGCGCAAAACCATAGCGGCCTCCATGCCTGTCGGTGGGAAATTTGGGGACGTGAAATTTGAACGGAGAATTCAACGCGATAGGGGAAATGAGGCGCTCGCGGGAGGAATGCCTCGAAGGGAGTGTGGAAATAACCGGTCGTCCATTCCCGTGGAAAGCTCTGATAGGGAGATTCCAAGCCTCTTTGACGAGTGTCGCGGGAAAACCATTTCCGAGTGGCAGAATCTGCCGAATGATCGCAAACCGTAGCACGGTGAAGCCGGAATGTGGCACGACGCTCCGAGGTTGTGAACCTTTCGTGGGATAAGCTTCCAGCTTGTCACCTTCAAGAGCCGTTCCGAAGGAGCCGTTGGGACAAGCTGGAAGCTTATCCCACGTAATTCTTCACAGACTCACCGCGTCCGGAATTCTGCCGTCACACTAGCGATCGCCAAGCTGGTCCAACCGACTAGAAACAAGAGGCCACCCAACGGCGTGATCGCACCCAACGCCCTGATCCCTGTGACCGCGAGCACGTACAGGCTACCGGAAAACAGGACGATCCCCAGCAAAAACGACCAACCGGCGATCGTCAGCGATCGCCGGGAACCATCTCGCGCCAATAAGCCAACCGCCAGCAACGCCAACGAGTGTGTGACCTGATACTCGGCACCGGTCTTGAAGTCTTGCAAGTACTTCCACGTCGCTGGCACCGTCAGGCCGGCAATCGTTCGCATCTCATCCGGCGAATAAACGTCCTTCAGCACTCGGTCCAATCCGTGAGCGCCGAACGCTCCCAACGCGACTCCGAGTCCCGCGAGGATTGCTCCGCTCGTCAGCCAGAATTTTGCGGAGGACATGTCTGTTTCCTTGTGTCTTCGATTGGTGTTGAGTTCCGGCACGGAGAGTCTGTGATGATTTACGTAGGATAAGCTTCCAGCTTGTCGGAACTGCTTTTGAAGGTGACAAGCTGGAAGCTTATCCCACGAAAAATTCGCAGGCTCGGAGTGCAAGGGGATTGATGCCTGAAGCGCCAGCGAAGGATCTCTGATTTGTGTCCTGTGAAGCCCTCGCTCACGCTTCGGGTTATTTTCGTTGCGGTTTCGCCGCGCTATGATTGGCGACCAGCGTATCAGCGCCTGATAACAAAACTCGATCGAGTGTGACGTCGCATGAAGGTCGCCGTGATTTGTGAATGCGGACATGTCGCCGAGCCTGACTCGCGCGAGCCGGTGGAGACGCCGCCAGAGGTCGTCGCGGCACACGTCCAACGGTTCTGCGCCAAGTGCGGTCGGTCTTTGGCGGAAGCGATTCCGCTGGTCAGCACCTCGTCCGTCGAACCTGCGACGGGACCGCGTACTTTTCAGCAATTATGGCAATCGCGACAAAGTGGCTCAGAAGAAAAAAGCGTTGAACCAACAGGCCCCAAAATCGTTCGGCCAACCCAAACCGTTGACGAACAACCGTCGCCAGCGACATCGGGCCGCCGGAGTTTATGGGACGTGATGGGCGGTGTGAGCAACACCGCTCCCGAACACGTTTCAGCAACGGATGACTCGCCGCCCATCAAGCCCAAAGGCTTGTGGAATGTGATGTCGGCGTCTGAATCAGCGACGGTAGCAGACGCGCCCTCAACCGACGACCAGTTCAAGACAGCTCGCTCAGGCGAGTTTAACTCGGCGAGTGTGACTCCTGCTTTTGATCCGATGACTCGACCAAGTGTGCCAGCAGTCCCAGTTTCCGCTCCCGCTGCGGCGAGGGAGATCACTCGGCACGGTGAGAAACTTTCCCAGGTTTTCCGAGCTGCGGAAGAAGTGGAAGACGACGTCGATGCGGAATGGAGCTGGGGCGCACTGGCAGCTCTGTCGCTCGGAATCGGGACCGTGATTTTGTCGGGGCTCAGTCTTCAGTCTGGTTGGCTGATGCGGTTCCCATCGTTGATCACGGGAGTTGCCGCGTTGATGCTGGGCTTCATCGCCATCGGAGATGTGCGGCGATCACGAGGCCGGTTCAAAGGACGCTTCGGTGCCATGACCGGTGTTGTGTTGGGAGCACTCGGCATGTTGCTGGCACCGCTGTTGTTTGCACGCTTGGGAGACTCCTGGCGCGAGAATGCTGGACGCGAGGAGATTGCTTCTCGGTTGCGGCGGATCGGAGATTCGCTCGATCAACATCACGCTCAGCACGGGCATTTTCCTCCCGCAGTTGTCTTCGCCAAGAAGCTGGATGCGAAGCAACCATTGCACGGTTGGATGACTCCTCTGTTGCCGTTTTTGGGGCACGAGCAGATACATCGTCGCCTGGATCTCACGCAGCCGTTTGATGCGCCAGCCAACATCGCCGTGATGCAGCAGATCATTCCGGAGTTTGTCATTCCAAGTCGCAAGCTCGTGCGATCGCCACGTGGATTGGGACTGACTCACTTCGCGGGAGTGGGGGGCGAAGCGGTGAATGAGCAGGTCGGTCTGATGCACCTGGGCATCTTTGCGGAAGAGGGAGCCGTGCGTCGCGAGCAGATCACTGATGGGCTGAGTCAGACGATCGTCGTGGGCGAAATCGCTGATCCGCTTCCCGCGTGGGGCGAGCCGGGAAACATGCGGACGATCGGCGATGGCTTGAACAAGCAGTTCCACGGATTTGGCAACCCGTCCGGAACGGGAGCCACGTTTTTACATGGCGACGGTTCCGTGAAATTTTATTCCAACAAGATCGACCGGCGTCTGCTCAAGCAGTTGGAAACACGCGATGGCGGCGAAGCGGTTGCACCGTAAAGCAACGAGCCCGTCTACTGCGAAGCAGACGGGCTCATACATCGTTCAAGTGCTGAATCTCGAAAAACCCCAATGTGCGGTCGCATGTTCCAAGGATTAGAAGAATCCACCGCCGCCACCACCACCACCTCCGCCACCTTGGTTATTGCCGCCGTTTCCACCGCGAGTGCCGGTAAAGCGATAGTACTCGTTCTCACCCTCGGCGGAATTCATCCCCTTGTCATACGACGGAGACACGATGACTCG
>JANNDA010000906.1:0-1756 GCA_031387195.1 Planctomyces sp.
AGCTCGGATCCCCGCCTGATCCAACGCCTGAGTCACCAACTTGCAGGCCGGCCTGTCATGCGTCCCCTTCGCGACAGGCTCAAGTCCAGGGCACTCACGGCGCATGATCGCCGCACGGATGCCGGATTTCGCGGTCGACTCACTGCCTGTATCGCGGTCACGCAGGCAGATTCGGAACGCCGCATTCCCCTGCAACTCGCACTTCAGGTCCGTGGCCGAGCAAAAGACGAGCGCCTCGACGAACGGAATCTGTCCGCTCTTCTGACACGCCTTTTGCCGCTGCAACAGCGAACGCAGCTTCTTGGCCTTCAAGTTGGCCAGAAACAACGGATTGTCCGTCGTCGTCGTGCGGCCGTCCGTTTCCCACGTCCATGTTCCCGCGTCCCCCGATAGCCGCCCCGGCCGGCTCTTGATCTCGATCAGGAACAGCCCCTGCGGTGTCATCACCAGCAGATCGACTTCGTTGATGCTGCCGTCATCCGCGATGAACTCAAAGTTGGACCAAGCTCGATACGGCTCATGATCCGGGAACCAACCGCGAACGAATTCCAGAGCCTCACGCTCCCACGGAAACTTCGACTCCGCAACCGTGATCCAATTCTTCGCCACATTCATCGCCGCCCCAACTCATGCCGCCTCTTCATCGTAAAGCCGCCCGATTCACGAGAGCGACTCTATCGAGGCCAGTTGGAGCCCACAATCAGCGGGGCAAGTGTCAGAACGCCTTGATCAGATCCTGTCGTTCGTCAATTTAATGCGGAGCGATGCAGCTTCAGAATCGTTCGAGCTAATTGGTATGCCAGCCGCACGGGAACGGCATTTCCGATTTGAGCTCCAATCTCCGCTTGCGAGATTCCGTAGAAGACAAAGCGATCATCAAAGGTTTGAAGGCTGGCGGCCTCTCGCAGCGAAAGCGCACGGTGCTGTTCCGGATGCCCATATCGTCCGTTAGAGATGCTGAAACAACGGCATGTCAAAGTGGGAGCGGGGACATCCCACCTCATCCTTCCGTAGACATCAGAGTGCCCCTTATGTCCTCCACGGTGACAATCGAGAACAAGCGCGTCGGGCCAATCGAGTCTCCTCCCACCATTCTGTGGCGTGGCCTTTAGTCGCCGCAAGTTCTGCGGCGACACGTTTGCTGCGCTGTGATTCGGGATGGCAATGATTTTTTCTCCGGCGGTAAGTGCGGGATACTTTTCAATTGCGTCGCGAACGGTGACGAAAGGTTTGGCCCCAGGACCGTGTGTTGACTTTGGCAACGAAGGTGTTCGGAGACGGCTTGCGACCACTACCCACCGGCAACGAGTCTGTGGGACGCCAAAGGATTTGGCATCCAAGATACCCTCTGCAATTTCGTATCCGTATTCGGAGAGAAGTCGGATGAATCGTCGATAGGTACTGTTTCCCGGAACTCTGACAATGCCCGGCACATTTTCGATGACGACGTAGCCGGGGCGAAACTCGCCAACCAATCGGCCGAAGTCGAGCAACAATGTTTTGTCGCGTACGTCGATTTTGCGGCGTACTTTGCTAAACGGCTGACACGGAGCGCATCCGGCGAAGACAAGTTCGTCTCTGGGGATGCCGCGAAGGAATCCATCCAAATCTTGACGACGAACGTCCCGCAAGTCGCAGGCCACAAATTTTGAAGACTTGTTATTCGATTCGTAGGTGCGGCGGCATCCGTCGTTGTTGTCGAGACCGGCGATAACACGAACCCCTGCGTCCAAAAAGCCGCGAGTCAGCCCGCCTG
>JANNDA010000978.1:0-2153 GCA_031387195.1 Planctomyces sp.
GACTTGGATTCCCCTTTGGGTTTTGTCTCTTTTTCTGCGGTTGATGTGCTGGTGGTTCCGTTACTCGAACCGCAGCCGGTGATTGCTGAAACCAATACGGCCGAACTGAGCATTCCGAGCAACAGTCCGTCCCACGACAAACACCGAATAATGCGGCGATTCATGTCTCTCATCCTTTGGCCGATTCCCTGAATCCCGCAGCTATGTTGTTCTTTTACAACACGCAAGGCGGCTCACGAGGCCGGATTATGGAGGTTGATCCCCCGAAGAAGCAATCGCCTCAGATTTGTGCTTCTTAACCACTCTAAGACCCTACGTATCACACTGGCGAGTCTTGGCGAAGTTTTCCGAAAAAGTTACTTGCGTCGGTTCACTCGGTTCCTCATCATCCGTCCGATGGTTAAGTGGACGGAACCGTCACCCCCGTTCAATCCCATAGAGAGCCGAACGGATTTCGGAACAAAGGGAGGCTCATCCCGCGGCGGGTAGGGTATGTTTCAGTGGCTGACGTTGCTGTACCGTCGGTGGGGACTTGGGCGTCCAAAACTAAGGAGCGAGAAATGAAGAAGCTGTTGAGTCTGTTGGCGGCTGGCATCCTGGCGATGTCGGCCACGGTCAGCATCGCACAACCTCTGGCACCAGTGCCGGAAGCTGTTGACGGTGCGCACGCGGCGGGTGGACCCGTGGCGTTGTTCCACTGCGTCAAGTACGTGGACACGAAGGACATCGCACCTTGTGCGAAGCCGATGATCGTCGAAGTACGCGATCCGTGCTGGCGGCCAGATCCGTGCAATCCGTGCTGCAAGCCTCGTTGCGTTGCAGTCCAGATTTGCGTTCCGGAATCCTGCTGCCCGCCGACGATCAAGTGCAGCAGCGACGGCAAAAAAGTCCGCTATGACTTCGGCAAGTACGCCGTTGATATCCGGACGAAGAAGGACCACGTCGAAGTGGACTACAAAGATTAGTTCGTGAGAGCGAACGATTGTCTGACTGGTGCGACTCGAAACCGGCCAAGGAGGATTCCTTGGCCGGTTTTGTTTTTTAGCGGAGCCAGCGACGGTTTGAGAGTGAGCGGTTTGCTGACGGCTCAATTGGTCGTTGGTTATCGGTCATTGGGAACCCCCAAAGAACAATGACACATGACCGATCGCCAATGACCAATTCTTCGACCTTCGCAATTTGCTCTGAGTGATTATGAACCAGCCCGTGGCCGGTCAAACTTCAGCGACTGATGCGTTGTGTCAAGCGGTCTAGAAACGCGGCGAACAGCAGGCAGCCTCCCGAGACCAACACGCCCGGCAGGATCAGGTGGTTGTCACCGTTGAGGTAG
This sequence comes from Planctomyces sp., assembly GCA_031387195.1. Taxonomy (GTDB): domain Bacteria; phylum Planctomycetota; class Planctomycetia; order Planctomycetales; family Planctomycetaceae; genus SXKJ01. The sequence goes on from JANNDA010000978.1 coordinate 1,331, forward strand.
GCGTCGAGCGCGCTGGTCAACAGCCAAAGCTGAATGACGATCACCAACATCAGCATCAACAGGCAAACCAGTTGTAGCGCGTCCGCGCCCTTTTGTGACGGCTTCTGTGGCGAATTCATGCGGGAGTCACTCCTGTGGCAAACACATCATCGCCTTCGATGACCAACTCGACCTTCGGCAAGGGGCGTGTCGGCGGGCCGGCCAACACCGCGCCATCCGCCAAGCTGAACGCTCCTCGATGGCAGGGACAGCCCAAGCATTCATTCGCTGGTTCGTACCGAACCGCGCACGACAGATGCGTGCATTTCTGCGAGTACGCCACGACTTGATCCACCGCCAGACGCACAATCAGCACCGGATCGTTGTCCGTGGGATAGCTGATGACGCGACTGCCTCCGATGGGAAGGTCGCTCAACCGAACGACCGCCAGCCGTTGATAGTTCGGCTTCTTCCGGAGCACGCTTTTCGCCAGCAACCAAAGGTTTCCGACGAACAGCGCCAGCGAGGCCCCCGTGAGGACACGAGTAAACAGCCGGCGACTGACTCGCGAATCCTCCTCCCAGTCGATGGGGAAGTCGGTCTTCCAGCAGGGAGGTTGCTCGGTCGGCATGGTGTTACGTCATCTCCACAAGATCGGCTTTGACTTCGTTGATCATCACGGACGGTGAGCCGAAGGAATCGAGCCATTCCAGCATTTCCACTCCGTCTCGGCCGACGGTCTCCGGCATCATGACATAGACCCGGGAGGTCACCGTTTGGCGACCGAATTGGAATGTGTTGACCGGTCGGCTACGGCGGGTCTCGGCGACATCACCGAGAGTGC
>JANNDA010001021.1:0-3152 GCA_031387195.1 Planctomyces sp.
CTCGTGATGATCGGGGCGCTCGTCGTCATGGTCTTCGGAGCGATTCAGCTTCGCGAGATGCCGGTCGACGTGTTCCCCGATTTGAACCGCCCGACCGTAACGATCATGACCGAGGCGCCCGGCCTGGCGCCGGAAGAAGTCGAGGTGCTGGTCACGCGGCCCATCGAGTTTCTGCTCAACGGAGCGACCGGCGTGCAGCGCGTGAGGTCGGCGTCGGGCATCGGACTGTCGATTGTGTGGGTCGAATTCGATTGGGGCACCGACATCTTCCGTGACCGGCAGATCGTCGCGGAGAAGATGCAACTCGCTCGCGAGCGGCTGCCGGCCGAAGCCAATCCGGTGATGGCTCCGATTTCGTCGATCATGGGCGAGATCATGCTGCTGGGCCTGCGCTCCACGGCAGAGTTGAAGACTCCCGAAGAACAAGCGGCCAAGGCGATGGAGCTGCGCACGCTCGGCGAGTTCACACTGCGCAACCGGCTGCTGGCGGTCGGGGGCGTGTCGCAAGTCACCGTGATGGGAGGCGTGCTCAAGCAGTATCAGATCATCACGTCGCCGGCACGACTGGCGGCGCAGAACGTCACGCTGCTGCAACTGACCGAGGCGGCTCGGAAGGCGAACGTCATCGCGGGGGGCGGCATCATGGTCCGCTCGCCGAAGGAGTCGCTGCTGCGGATCAGCGGGCAGAGCCTGACGCTGGAGGAAATCGAGAACACGCCCGTCATGTGGCGCGAGCCAATGCCGGTGCGAATCAAGGACGTGGCCGATGTCCGCTTCGGCGGGCCGGTCAAACGAGGCGACGGCAGCGCGTGGGTGAAGCTCGAACCCGACGTGACTGCCGCCGTTCGCGAATCGCAACCGCACGAGCACGCTGAAAGTAACCCTCACGAAAGTAGCCCTCACGCTCCGCGTGAGGAAAGCCGAACGGCCCACGACGCGGATCACAAGCACGACATTCAACCGACCAACGACGTCGATCCCGGATCGGCAAACGTCACGCGGAGCGTGACGGCTACGTTGAGCGGCGGGCCGGCCGTCATCATGACCGTCCAAAAACAGCCGAATGCCGACACGCTGGTGCTTGACCGCAAAATCAGCGACGTGCTGGAATCGTTGCAGCAGGAACTGCCGCCGGATGTCGTCATCGAACGCCGCATCTTCAAGCAGGCGGACTTCATCGAAGCCGCCGTCGAGAACGTCACCGAAGCGGTTCGCGACGGAGCGTTGTGGGTCATCGTCGTGCTGTTCCTGCTGATGGGCAACTTCCGCACCAGCATCAGTTCGCTCACGTCGATGCCGCTGTCGATTCTGCTGACCGTGCTCGTGTTCCACTGGTTCGGGATCACGATCAACACGATGACGCTGGGGGGCATCGCGGTGGCCATCGGCGATCTGGTCGATGACTCGATCGTCGATATCGAGAACATCTACCGCCGGTTGAAAGAGAATCGGCAACTTCCGGCCGAGCAGCAACGCTCGCCGCTGGACGTGATCTACGACGCCTCGTGCGAGGTGCGGAACTCGATCGTGTACGCGACGCTGATTGTGATTCTCGTCATGTTTCCGTTGTTCTCGATGGCCGGCTTGGAAGGCCGCATGTTCGTGCCGTTGGGCGTGGCGTACATCACGTCGTTGCTCTGCTCGCTGTTCGTGTCGCTGACGTTCACGCCGGCGTTCGGTTCGGTGCTGCTGTCCAGGGCGAAGTTTCTGGAAGCCGGAGCCGACCCGCTGCTGATGCGGTGGCTAAAGCGGTTGGACGCGGCCGTGCTGCGGTTCACGCTGCGGCACGCGATGCTGATTCTGAGCTTTGTCGCGGTGCTGGTGACGCTGTCGTGCGCCAGCATCCTGTGGATGGGTGGCGAGTTCCTGCCGCCGTTCAACGAAGGGACGCTGACGATCAACCTCCGTATGGAGCCGGGCACAAGCCTCGACGAAAGTCAGCGTGTCGCCGAGCGGGCGGAAGCGCTGATTCTCGAAGTCCCCGAAGTGCTGTCCGTGTCACGCCGCACGGGCCGAGCGGAACTGGACGAGCACGCCGAAGGGGTCAACTCGTCCGAGATCGACGTGCGACTCGCCGAGCACAGTCCGCCCAAACCGGGCTGGGGCTATACGGCGTTGCGACTGATCCCGATCGCGCATTTGTGGGGCTTCGATTCCGTCGGCCGTCCGCGCGAAGAGGTCATCGCCGACGTGCGCGACCGCATCTCGAATATCCCCGGAGCGGCCGTCAACATCGGCCAGCCCATCTCGCATCGGCTGGATCACATGATGTCCGGCATCCGCGCCCAGATCGCGGTCAAAGTGTTTGGCCAAGACCTGCGCGAACTCCGCACTGCGGCCTACGACATTCAAGAACGGATGCAGCCGATCCCCGGCATCGTCGATTTGCAGATCGAACCGCAAGTCGAAATCTCGCAAGTGCGGCTGAAGGTCAAACGCGACGAGGCCGCGCGATACGGATTGGCTCCCGGCGATGTCGCCGAACTCCTGGAGACGGCGTACAAAGGCCGAGTGGTTTCGCAGGTGCTGGACGAGGACCGCTACTTCGGTCTCGTCGTGTGGTACGACGCCGACTCGCGCAGCGATCCCGACGTCATCAACGAGACAATTCTCGAAACACCGTCCGGCCGCCGCGTCGCATTGGGACAGGTCGCCGAAGTGCTCGATACGACCGGCCCGAACACGCTCAACCGCGAGCACGTTCAACGCCGCATCGTCGTCTTCTGCAACGTGCAAGGCCGAGACCTTGCCAGCGTCGTCGCTGACATCAAAACCGCTCTCGTACCCGTCGAAGAGGATTTGCGAAAACTCCCCGGCAGCTATTACCTCGAATACAGCGGCCAGTTCCAGGCTCAGCAAGAAGCCAACCGCCGACTGGCGATCCTCGGCACGCTGAGTATCCTTGGCGTGTTTTTGCTGCTGTGCAAAGCCCTTGATTCGTGGCGTGCCGCGCTGCAAGTGCTGGTCAACATCCCGCTCGCCGCATTCGGTTCCGTGCTGACGCTGCTGTTCGTCAATCATCCGACCGCCGAAGCACTCACCGCCGCGCCGTGGTGGGACTGGCCGCGCGTCTGGGTCAGTGCCACCAGCCTGTCGGTCGCGCATTGGGTCGGCTTCATCACGCTGATCGGCGTCGTCAGCCGCAACGGCAT
>JANNDA010001081.1:0-1713 GCA_031387195.1 Planctomyces sp.
GAAACGCGCGTGCCTGCGGCGTGCGGTTAAACATTCAGAGACGGCAATCGCGCTATTCAGTTTTCGGCGCGAACCCGCGACGCAGCGTGTTTTCGGTGACGCTGATTGGGATCACGAATTCGTGCAGGTAGTCGGGACCGCCCGCTTTCGTGCCGATGCCGCTGAGCTTGTAGCCGCCGAAGGGCTGTCGATTGACCAGCGCGCCGGTGATTGGGCGGTTGAGGTACAAGTTGCCGACTTGTAGTTCGCGACGAGCTCGCGCGAGGTTCGCCGGACTGCGGCTGTAGAGGCCGCCGGTCAGCGCGTAATCGGTGTCGTTGGCGATGCCGATCGCTTCACCGAGGTCTTTTGCTTTGAACACGCATAAGACCGGGCCGAAGATTTCTTCTTGGGCCAATCGAGAACTCGGAGCGACGTCTGCGAAAACGTGCGGGGCGACATAGTGGCCATCCTTCGCGAGTATCGCGGGGACTTCGCCAGCGACAACGACGCGGAATTCCGTGCGGCCAATTTCGATGAATTCGGAGATTCGTTCGCGAGCTTCGTCACTAATCACCGGGCCGATCGTCGTGCCGGGCTCTTCGGCAGGACCGAGCGTCAAGCTCTTCACGGCTCCAGCCAGACGTTCGAGGAACAGCTCATAGATCCCTTCCAGCACGATGACCCGCGAGCAGGCTGAGCACTTTTGACCGGCATAGCCAAACGCACTTTGCACGACGCCCAGCACTGCTTCATCAAGGTCCGCATCATCATCGACGATGATCGCGTTCTTGCCGCCCATCTCCGCGATGACTTTCTTGACGCTGGTGTGCCGCGCGTCGGTCGAGGCCGCTTGTCGATTGATTTCCAGGCCCACCTCCCGCGAGCCGGTGAAGGCGATCAGCGCGACGTCCGGGCTTTGAATGAGTGCTGGGCCGATGTCTTCACCGACTCCCGGCAGGAAGTTGACGACACCGTCAGGCAGACCGGTCTCCATCAAGATGTCCATGAATTTGGCTGCCACGACCGACGCTTGCTCGGAGGGCTTGATCACAACCGTGTTGCCAGTCGCGAGCGCGGCAACGGTCATCCCCGTCAGGATCGCGAGCGGAAAATTCCACGGAGCGATGACCACGCAAACTCCGCGTGCGCGATAAAAATAGCTGTTCTCTTCGCCGGACAGATTGCACGGTTGCGGCTGCATCATGGCGATGGCTTGCTCGGAGTAGTAACGGCAGAAGTCGATCGCCTCAGCGACGTCGGCGTCTGCTTCTTCCCATGTCTTGCCGACTTCGAGAACTTCCCAGGCGGCCAATTCAAAACGCCGATCACGCAGGTGCCGAACGATCAAGTCGAGATATTCGGCGCGATACTTCGCTTCAACACGCGACCATTCTGGAAAGGCTTCCTTCGCGGCTCGTACGGCGGCTTCGACATCGTCGGGAGTCGCGGACGAAACCTTTCCGATCATTTGGCCGCGATGTGACGGGCTGGATGAGATCAAGAAACCTTTCGTTTCGACCACTCGGCCGCGAATGACGAGCGGGTGTTCTTGACCAAACTGAGTACCGACATCGTTGAGCGCGCTTTGAAACGCCTTGCGATTTGCGGCTTGACTGAAGTCGGTGGGGGGTTCGTTGCGAAACATGGAGCGTTGTCCGTGGTCTATGGTCTGTGGTTCGTTGTTGGGAGGCGTGCCGTCTGCGTCCAGTAGGACGGTCTTCGCCTGGCTCC
>JANNDA010001088.1:0-9060 GCA_031387195.1 Planctomyces sp.
CAAACGCCGGACGCTTTGCGGGATTTGCTCAGAGGCTACGCGATGCTGGAAGAAGCCACGCAGTTCGCCAGCAATGATCCCGCCAGCCAGCGACTGAACGAAGAGGCCCTGCAAGCGTTTCAGGTTGTGTTGCGATCGGAACCCCACTCCGTTTTTGCGAAGTTGCTGCTCGCGAGTTGTCAGCTCAACTTGAAACAGTTGGCAGAGGCCAAAGCCACTCTGACCGCCGCTCGAAAAATGGCGGAGTCTCTGCCAACCGATGATCCTTTGCGGTTGGAAGTCGAAGCCGATCACGCCTGGTATGTGCAAGAGGACGGCAGTGCGGCGATCAAAGCCTATCAGCGAATCTTGCAGGCCACCGAGGGCCGGTTTCCGCGCGTTGCCCTGCGAGCCCATTGGTCACTGGCGGGCTACTACCTCAGCCCACTCCCACAGATCGCCGAGGCCATCCCCGATGAAGTCCAACGACTGGACCTGGCACGCCAGCACATTCTCGAAGTCTTGATGAATTGGCGGGACTCACCCGAAGCACGTTTTTACGAGCAATACGTCCAACCGCCACTAGCACCTCGACCAAAACCGAACAGCCCGGTTCAGTTCGCGGAAACCGAACACAAGATCGCAGTCCCGCTGACTCGCCCCAAGTCCCTGCTGGGTGGCTTGTGATTCTCACACAGGCGCTCAACCGGGGACTACTCAGGGAGGACGCGGCGTGCCGCGATGTCACCCGAAGCGTAAGTTTTGAAGTTGCACAGTTTCGTCGGTATTTCGCAGGACTGCTCGGAATTCGTTGTGGAAATTGGTACGTGTCAGACGTGTAAATGTTTCCGCTTTGGAGTTCTTCATCCGTGGTCGGGCTCTGCCATCCGTGGGAACATAAACGCGGATTGACCCCACGGATGGCAGAGCCGGACCACGGATGAAGACCTTCCGCAGATGCGGTGGAACCGAGCGCCGTAAATGGACGTATTCCCTTTTCCCCCCAACTCACAATGAACGGGGAATTGCTGGTATGCAATCGGGGGTGACATGAGCCGATGTGGCCCTGTTAGCTTCGCATTGTTCATTTGCGGGCATCAAGCCAACTGTTGTGACGAATTCGCCAGCCGTAACGTTGTTCTTCCAGGAAGTGGCTGAATTCGTGGGCGGCACCGTAATGGCTGACTCGTGCCCGCGTCGAAGGCACGTTTTGAAAAGTAGGCCCTCCGCAATTCTTCTGGTTCCGGCGTCTTGTCACAGTTCTTGACCACAAACGGCAGCGCCCAGGCCACGCTTTCAACAGGAATGGCGGAGAGCCGAAAAGTGCTGGCAAGCTCGTCGCGGCTGGTAGCGAATTTTCGCGTCCCCTGAGTACAAGCTCGCTGTTGGTTTCCACAAAAATCTCGCGAAGAAAGTCGCCATGAAAAAGCACCGTTGGTTGTCGGGAATCCTGCAAAAATCCGTTGGGCGACAACGTTCGGCTCGGCATTCGGTGCCTTCGATGCGGATCGAATCCTTGGAGGCTCGCTCGCTGTTGACGGTTCAAGGCGTGTCGCTGGCAGATCCGGACAACCTGGGCGACACCGCGAATGGCGAAAGCGACATCGGCGGGCGCTCGGTGAGCAACGACGGGCGTTACGCCGTCGTGTTGAGCTCTTCACCCAATCTGATCCAGGGGCAGATTGACCGCGACGGGACGGATGCGTTCCTGTTCGACCGCCAGACAGAACAGTTTTCATTGATTAGTCATCAGGCAGGATCGAGCGTGGCAACGGCCGGTTCCGTGATCTTGGCGGAGATCACCGGCGACGGACGGTATGTGGCGTTTTTAAGCAGTGCCACCGATCTAGTCACCGGACAAATCGACTCCAACGGAAGCACGGACGTGTTTCTGTTTGACCGATTGAACCCTTCGTCGATCGTGTTGGTAAGCCATGCGGCCGGTAGCGCGACCACGGCGGGGAATGCGGGATCCGGTTTGGACATATTGAGCCTCAGCGACGACGGGCGCTACGTCTGCTACACGAGTTCCGCGACGAATTTGGTGTCCGGCCAATCGGATACTTTCAACACTCGCGACGTTTTCGTGTTCGATCGCACGACGGGCACCTCAGCCTTGGTCAGTCATGCCGCCGGTCCCGCGACCACTGCGGGCAACTTTGGCGGCGACGGTGCCAAAATCAGCGCCAACGGCAACATCATCGGATTTTCGAGTGCGTCCACGAACCTTGTGTCCGGGCTCAACGATGCAAACGGCACAAATTCCGATGTGTTCCTGTATGCGGTGGGTTCGGGCACCATCACTTTGGCGAGTCGCACCGCCGCATCGGCTAACACGACGGGAAATGCGTTTTCCTACTTCTATGATCTGAGTGCCGACGGCCAATTCGTGGTGTTCACCAGTCGCGCTGACGACTTGTTGAATGGATTCGTGGATGTGAACGATCCAAACGTCAACTTCAACCAAATCAGTGACGTGTATCTCTTCTCGGGAGGGACCAACGTCTTAGTGAGTCATGCGGCAGGCCTGCTCACCACGACCGGAAACAGTGAATCCAACTACGACCCACACATCAGTGCGGACGGCAACTGGATCGTTTTTGGGAGTCAGGCCACTAATCTCGTTGCTGGTCAGAACGATCAAAACAGCTCGATTGATCTCTTTCTCTACAATCGCACGTCGCAAACCTCGACGTTGGTGTCTGGTGCCAATGGTTCCGCAACGACCACCGGAAATGCCTTCACAGGGATTTCGACGATCAGCGACGACGGGCAGAAAATTACGTTTCAGAGCAGTGCCACGGACCTCATTAGCGGTGTTACCGATGTCTCCAATTCGGACGATGCTTTTCTGTTCGACCGGAGTTCTGGGACGACGCTGCTATCTCACACTGCGTCATCGGTGACGACGGCGGGCAACTTCGCCGGTTTGCCAATCATCAGCGGCGATGGGACGGTGGCCTACTTTTCCTCCGGGTCCACCGACGTGCTGTCTGGAATCCGCGACTTCAACAACACCGACGATGTCTTCACGTTTGATGTCTCAAGTTCAACGACAGAACTCGTCACGGAGCATGCTGCCGGGATGGCCAGCAACACCGGCAGTGACCGCAGTTTTTCGGAGAACGGCTTGTACGGAACTCGGCCACAAGTCAGTGACAACGGGCGTTATGTCGTGTTCTCCAGCGAAGCCAAGAATCTCGTGGCCGGGCAGACCGACACGAACCAAACCACGAACATCTTCGTCCGTGACGTCGTCACCAACATCACCACGTTAGTCAGCCGTTCCACTGCTGGGTCGCAAGCGGCTGGTAACAACAGCTCATCCAACCCGGTGATCAGCGGGGATGGGCGCTATATCGCCTACGTCAGCGACGCGACCGACTTGATCGTGGGACTGACCGACTCCAACAACCAAAGTGATGTCTTCGTCTTTGATAGCAATACCGGGATGACGTTTCTCGTCAGTGCGTCGGCGGTCAATGCCACTACGACGGCCAACCAACTCTCCTCGGCTCCGGTGATCAGTTCCGACGGAAAATACATCGCGTTTAGCAGCGCTGCCACAAACTTGCTCGTCGATCAGGACGACACGAACTCCGGGGCCGACCTGTTTTTGTTCGACCGTGAGCTTGGCACAGTGACACTCGTTACTCACGCGGCGGACAGCGCCTTGCAAACGGCCGTAACCAGTACTGGGCGGGATACGGCGATTAGCTCGGATGGCCAATTCATCGCCTACACCTCGAGGGCCACCAATTTGGTGGCCGGGCAGACAGACTCGAATAATCAAAGCGATGTCTTTGTATTCGACCGAGTCACCAACACGAATGCGTTGGTCAGCCGCACCGCCGGCTCCGCGGTGACAACCGCCAATGCGGCTTCGTACTCAACCATTACTGCGATCAGTTCCAACGGCCAATACATCGCGTTTGCCAGCCAAGGCACGGACTTGGTGGCCAGTCTCAACAACGTCAACGGAACCCGTGAGGATGTGTTCGTCTTCGATCGTGTCGCGGGCACGACGACCCTCGCCAGTCATGCTCCCGGAACGGCACTGACCACCGGGAATTTCGCCAGCTACGACCCCAGCATCAGTGGCGACGGTTCGTTCGTGTTCTACGTCAGTGAAGCCACGAACCTGGTGGCCAGCCAGTCGGATTCGAATTCTGGCGGCGACATCTTCGCGTACTCGCGAGTCGGAGGGACAAATTCGCTGGTCAGCCACGCTTCCGGTTCGTCGACCACGACCGCCAATTCCGACAGCGGCTACTACTCAATGGCGGTCAGCGCGGATGGGCGATTTGTCGTTTATGAAACCGAAGCCACAAACTTGGTCAACGGCCTCGTTGATTCGAACAACAACTTCGATGTGTTCCTGTACGATCAGCAGTCCGGTTCAACGAGACTCCTCAGTCACGCGATGGCCTCGGACACGACTGTGGCGAATGGCTTTTCGGGAGAAGTTCAACTCAGTGCCAACGGAAAGGTCGCGGTCTTCACGAGCGACGCTGTCGATTTGATCGCGAACGATTTCAATGGGCGCGGCGACGTGTTCGCGTTCTCGCTCAACAACCCACCGACGAACATCGCACTGTCCGGTAGCGGCCCGATTGCGGAAAACGGCGCGGCGGGCATTGTGATTGGCTCTTTCACTACCACGGACCCGGATTCTGGCGACACGCACACTTTTAGTTTTCCAAATGCTCTCGGCAGCAACACCTTATTCACGATTGTCGGAAACGAATTACGCACCGCCGGGCCGTTCGATTTTGAAAGCGACGTGCCGCTCACAATTTTGGTACGCACGACCGATCAGGGCGGACTGTTCTTTGAAAAGTCCTTTGTCATCAGCAGCTCGAACGTCAACGAGACTCCGACGAACGTGGGAGTCTCAGCGACCACCGTGGCGGAAAATTCGGCGGTCGGCACGGTCGTCGGGACGTTGTCCTTCTCGGATCCGGATGCGGGCGGATCACACAGTTTCTCGCTCGCCTCCGGAGATGGAGACTCCGGCAACGGGCTCTTCACGATTACTGGTAACCAGTTGAAGGTCGCGACCAATCTCAACTTCGAGATCGATCCCACCGTGAGCATTCGGCTTCGCACCACGGACCAAGGTGGCCTCTCGTTCGATCGAATCGTCATCGTGACTGTGACCGACGTTGCCGAACCGCCCTCCGACATCACTCTGTCGGCCAACACGATCGTCGAGAACAGCGCGATCGGCACAGTCATCGGCATGCTGACCGGAACCGATCCAGAAGACGGCACCGATGTGACACTGACGCTGGTGAGCGGCGTCGGCAGTACGAACAACGCCGAATTCACGATCGTCGAAAATGAACTGCGATCCACGGCGATCTTTGACTTTGAAACTCAACCGACGCGGAGCATTCGCGTGCGAGCCACCGATTCGGGGAGTCTGTTCTTCGATAAAGTGCTCACAATTTCCGTGACCAATGATCCGACGGACACAGACTTGGACGGCGTGCCCGAGGACGAAGAGGACGCGGGGCCGAACAACGGTGACGGCAACATGGACGGCACTCCCGATAGCGAGCAGGACAACGTCGCCACGTTGCCCAACAACTCCGGTGAGTATGTGACGTTTTCTGTCCCGGACGGTACGACAATCGTCAACGTCAGCGCCATGGACAATCCCTCTCCGGCCGAGACACCGGCGGAAGCAGTCTTCCCGCTGGGATTCTTCAGCTTCGAGATTCCCGGTTTGACGGCGGGGGCCGCGACGACGGTCGATTTGATTTTGCATTCGGGAGCGACACCCAGTTCCTACTTCAAGTTTGGCCCGACCCCAGACAACACGGACCCGCACTTTTACGAATTCCTGTTCGATGGCACGACCGGAGCCGAGATCAATGGCAACCAGGTGAAGCTGCACTTCGTGGATGGAGCGCGCGGCGACTCGGACCTGCTGGCGAATGGCGTGATCGTCGATCCCGGTGCTCCTGGCTTTGCGGCGTTCAAGCCGGTCACGTTCACTCTGACTGCGGCGAACGCCAACACGCGGCTGCAAGTCAACGCCGACAACTCGCATGTGGAATTGGTCAACGCCGCTTCGGGAGTGGTGTTGCTCGACCTGACTGCCGAGGGCATCACGCAACTGACCGTCAATGGTGGTCGTGAGGACAATCGGCTGACCGTCGATTATTCGAACGGCGATCCGCTGCCGGCGGACGGTCTGTTCTTCAACTCCGGCCGGCAACGGCGACGCGACGAGTTGGTGATTGTCGGTGGCGGCGATTTGACGGAAATCAATCACTCGTTCACGAATCGGACAGACGGAACGATCGACCTCGACGGTAAGACCATCAGCTACACCGGTCTGGAAGTCATCGTCGATCAAATCGACGCGCTCAATCGAGCGTTTCAATTCCCGGCGCTTCGCGACATTGTGGTGTTGCAAGACGCCGAACGAGCCAACAACGGACTGCTCAAACTGAGTAACGGCTCGCGTAGCGTTCCCGTCACCTTCGCATCGCCAACGGAATCGCTGACCATTCGCGCTGGAGCGGGGAATGACGACGTCGAGGTGCGAGCTCTCGATCCAGGCTTCGCCCCATTGGCCACCATCACGGTTGAAGGCGAGGCGGGCCGCGACACGATCCTGGCGACTCAGGTCGCACGCTCGATCCGTCTTGACGGCGGAAATGATGCCGACACCTTGCGTGGCGGATCGGGCCACGACGTGCTGCTTGGCGGTGGCGGCAATGACAATCTCGCCAGCCGTGCGGGGGACGACTTGCTGGATGGCGGACTCGGAAATGACCTGATGTATGGGGAAGCCGGCGATGACACGCTGTTGGGAGACGCGGGCCGCGACACGATACTGGGTGGCCGCGACAATGACCGCATCAATGGGGGCATTGGCAATGACTTCCTCTACGGCGGAAGTGGCAACGACACGATCCGTGGCGGCGGCGATGACGACTGGCTTGATGGTGGCAGCGATAACGACACCCTGTTGGGTGAAGGTGGGCGAGACACGGTCTTCGGTCAGTCGGACACGGATCGCGTCGGTGGTGGCAGCGGTGCTGGTCCCGATGTCGGTGACCGCGTTCGGCCTTACAACCCGCTTGCCCAAATCGATGAAGCGTTTTCCATCAACGACGATTGGGAAGTGATTCCTTAAGAACTATTTCAAGAACTACGTCGCGTTCGCATCAGAATCTCCGATCGTCTCAGTTCGGCTGCGAAGTACCACAGAGGGAACAGGGAACAGGCGGGAAAATAAATAGGGATGACTCATCGCTCGGTGCATAACTGGAATCAGAGTCCTGTGGCGAGTCGGCCAGGGAAAAGAGTTGCCTTTTCACCCTCCACCTTCCTTGTCACAGCGAGGAAACGATTTTTGGTGACCATGAAACTCTTAAACGTTTCCTCGTCAAACATCCGAAGGTGAAGGTCTTCGGCGATCGTTTGCGGGAAAAAATCCTGTCAGAATGAAATCGCTGATAAGTCCAGTTCTTGGAATCCACTTCAGTCTTCAACTACGGCTTGAAAACCATCGTTGATTATCCGCGTCCCTGACGGACTATCTCTTCACGCGTCGGAATCGACGGCTGCGCCCCACGTCTCGTCACCGAGATCGCCGCCGCCGCACTCGCCCAGCGAGCGGCTTCGATCAACGTTCGGCCTTCGGAGAGTGCGGTCGCCAACGCGCCGTTGAAGACATCTCCCGCCGCTGTCGCGTCTACTGCTTCGACGCGATGAGCGGGCAAATGTGTGAGCTGGTCTCCATCCAACACGCAGCAGCCTTGTTCGCCGCGCGTGATGATGACTCGCGAACAACCCGCGGCTTGCAGTTGCCGACCCACCGATGCGGCGTCGGCTTCTGAACTCACAGGTCGTCCGGTGAGTTGTGCCGCTTCCGATTCGTTGGGAGTGAAGACGTCTATCAGCCGCAAACCGACGGCGAACATGATCTCATCGTTAGCGGGCGCGGGATTCACAATCGTCGTCAGCCCGTTTTGTTTGGCTCGACGCAGGCCAGCCATCACCGATTCCAGCGGCGATTCCAGACACGCGACAAACACGCGAGCCTGCTGCCAGACCTCGATCGGCACGGCATGAACATCCGCCGGACGAAGCAACCAATTGGCTCCCGAAGCGACGCTGATCAAGTTCTGTCCGCTCGCGTCCACCAGAATCAAAGCGACTCCCGATGGCTGTCCTGCGACCACTTTGATGAATTCGCTGTTGAGGTTTTCACGCTGCAACGCCACGAGCGATTCACTTCCGAACGAATCGTCCCCGACCGCCGCCAGAAACGTGACCGGCTCACGTGAAGAACGGGCAGCAGCAACTGCTTGATTCGCCCCTTTACCACCTGCCGCTCGATAAAACTCTCCACCGAGAACGGTCTCACCCGGACGGGGCAGAGCAGGCGAGCGGATCACCAAATCCGTGTTGATCGAACCGAGAACGATGATCGACATGACGTCCTTCAAAATTGCGGCGCGTCGGTTGTTGCGATCGGCTGGGTCTTCTTTGCCATGCTCCTCTGGCTCACGAGAGCCACCAGCATCCAGCCCATCGCGGCTGTTGTCAGCAACAAGCCAATCCCGACTGATCCACCACTGGCAGCGGCAAGAAGTACCCAGCCCGCATGAATGAGTGCGTAAATCGCCAAGCTCAGCGGCCATGAGTCAGCCACATCCCACGCTCCGGTCTGTTTCCACCAACGCATCGCAGCGATGCCCGCCGCCGAAATCACCACCAACCAGTTCGGCAATTCAATCCCCATGAGCTGGAGGTTGCCGTTCCACGCGGTGACAGAAATCGAAAGCTGCATTCCGGGGAACGGAAATGGAAATGGCCCACCGCCCATCATCGAGCTTGGAATCTTGGCCCACGTCAAGAACGACGCGACAAAGACCACCACCGCAGCAACAACGAATCCGATGGGTGATTTTTCGTGAGCAGCTTGTGCCATGATCTGGGTCTCAGCAAAAGAACGGTCAGGAGCAAAAGCAACAGTCAGGGGTCAGGCACCGCAAAATTCAAAATTGGCGGAACAAAGCGTTCTCTACAAATCAGGCATCATTCCGCCAATTTTGA
>JANNDA010001210.1:0-4521 GCA_031387195.1 Planctomyces sp.
CACCCAGCTTGAAGCAAGCTGGGCCACCCGCGGTTCGTTCCAAAATCCGTCGAGCAAGGTGAACACCGCCTCTTGATCCTGCCGGCTCAGGTCATGCCCGCCGTTGGCCTGCCAGTCGACGATTTTCTTGATGGTGGAGCGGCCGTTGTCTGTGCCATTGAGTTGCTCGATCGCTTGCTCAATGTCGTCCGCCGTAATCTCCTCACGCTCTGGCTCGACGTCGAGCGTTTCGGGAAACGACTGTAACACCGCGCTGACCAGCGTCTGATACTGCCTGCGACATTTGGTTTCGAGTAATGCCTGTCGATCGGCTCGATTTTCCACGTTCGGCGGCATACCAATGATCACCGGCACGGGATCGAACCTCGCGAGCACACCGCTGACGTCGTTCGTCTGGAATACGGAATGATGTTGCGACTTGTCGCGACCGGGCAATTCTTTCGTGTAGTCGATCGCCACGACAAACAGACTGGATGCGCTGACCGTGTAAATCGACACGGTGTAATAGTCGGTGTTGGCCTTGTCTTTCGGTGGCTCGACGAACTGCCCGCAAGCGGTAGTCAGCAGCGTGCCTTTGAAACGGAGCGGACATTGGCCGGTACGTTCCAACGTGAGCGTTTCGGTGGGTGTTTTTGCGGTAGCAAGCATGGTCATGGTCTTCGTTCCTTGTTCGTTTCAGGGTTCGTATTGTTCGCGATTCGCGGCCCGCAACTGGCCGTTGTAATTTTCGGCTTCCAAAGGGAAGCCACAGGGAGCCGAAAACTAAACGCGATTGGTGAGAAAGTTTTTGAAATAACCAGCGAGCCCTTGAGGCGGTCACGCGATTCAGAAACGCACAAACTCGCCTTGATCGTCGCCGCTGGTTGGTGACAATCCGGCATCGGGTTGCCGTCGCTGTCTTGCAAGCGGCTACGGCTGAAACGGGCTTGAAGCGGTTGCGCGAAGCTACCTTCCGCGCTCCCGCTTCAAGTCCGCCCGCGAATCGGAAGGGAATCGCGATGTCGGAAAAGTCGCTGCGCTGGTGTTGGCCGATGACGCCATTTGACCAAGTCGGACGGTCCACCATGTTTTGGCCGGACATGAAAGCACTCATGCAAGTTGTGAACCCGTCGCCATTCGCCCATTTGGGGCCAGAGTCGGATGACGTTCGCTTTGATCGAATCCCGAAGATCGGCGAGAACCTTAAACTTCGTGTGTCCAGGCTCAGTAGTCAGGGAACCGAGATAAAGGTCATTGTTCCTGTTGTTGAGGGACTCACACGGGCCAAAATCTTTCGGTACTACCTTCCCACGGACGGTGACTTGGCACTCTGTCGGAATCTGTTTCCCAACTCTGTCGATCCGGGCGATCCTCCCTGGCTGCAAATCGAGGCGGAGTTGGTTCTGTCCCGCATTCCATCGACCGAGTTCCAGCAAGACACCGCGCTCATGCTTTTGGAGCGATTGAAGGCATCCCGAAAGCCGCCTGACCAAGAGCCGACCGCAGTGGGCAAAGGCATGTCGGTTGCGGATGCGCCGCCTGACGGTGAGCAGCAACCGCCGAAGGTCGATGGTCCGTTGAAGCCCGATGGCTTTCGTCTGAATGGAATCGAGGTTTTGGGACTGGTGAAAGATTGGCAGAAGACTCTGACGTTTGTTTGGGAGCGTTCGGCCGATCCGCCGAAATGGTCGGACGTGACCACTCATCTTGGCTTGCAAGGGACCATGACAGAAAGCCGCTTCGCGAAGTTCATCTACAAGATCAACCTGCATGTCAAAGAATGGTGGAAAGAGACTCTTCAAACTGTGGAAGGGGACGTTGTGCTCAGAGTGCCGCTGCCGCCCAAAAGCCGAAAGTCACCCGGCTCGCAAGCCAAGACAAACTCGGCAAAGAAACCGTCACGGAACACAACTCGAAAGAGCACGACAACTGCTGCTGGAAAGTCGCCATCGAAGCGGAAAACGCGAGCGATAAGAAAGTGATATCCGAGGGATCAACGTAGCTCCGTGACCTCGTGAAAATGTGCCTTCCTCAAACATGAAAGGGGGCACGACGATGTCACGACGAACTGATCCTGTCAGCATCATCCCATCGGCGGACGTGGTCCGCGAATCTCTGAACGAGGCGCGATGCCGCGTCTCAACGCTCGCGTTTCTTCTCGGTGTCGCGGAAGGCATTGAAGAATTCGGCGATGTGACGGTCGCCGAAGACGCAACCGCACCTTATCACGCTGGCCGCAAGCTCGCGGAAATCTCGGCGAGAACACATCGTCCTATCAACATGGACGCGATCGGTCAGGGGGTGGCGCATCATGCGTGACGCATCCTCGCTCCCTGCTGCGCTCGTGAGGCCGGCGCTCACGCCGATCCCGCGTCTGCTGCTGTCTCGCGATGAGGCGGCGGTGGCCATCGGGCTGTCGGTCAGGGAACTCGATGACCTGACCTCGCCGCGTGGTCTGATCCGTTGCGTCCGCGTCGGTCGGCGCGTGCTGTATTCGCCGGATGTGCTCCGACGCTGGATTGACGAGCTGACCTAAGCCGAAGCGGCGCAATAACCGAAGCCCCCAAATGAGAACGGGCCGGACGCAACGAACGTCCGACCCGCCAGAAATAGGAACCAACTGCAAATGAACTCTATCACTCCGCGCCCTGATTTTCACGGGCCTGATGACTTTGTCGAACACGTCGCGATGTGCCTCGCATCAGGTTATGAACCATTCGATCCCGCAACGATCGCCGAACTTCACGCTGCGCTTGAACGATGGCCGGAATACGCTCGCCGCTGGCTTCCGAGCGTTGATGAATGCTCGAAACTGGGCATTGATTTAACTGTCGGCCAACTGGTCAAACCGCTCACCGATCGTGAGCAAGATCGCTTTCTCGTGACGCTACGCGACAACGACGAATTTCGCGTCGCGGTTCGCTCCCTGATTTTGGAACGGGGGGCCGCATGAGCAAACTTGCGAAAGAAATTGCCGCTCAAGCTCCCAAGCGTTCGGTCAGAACACACGACGCGAAACGTGAGACGCCGGAGTCATCGTTACCAACTACGACGCTGACGACTGACTGGCCAGCCCCTCCCGCGACGGACGCCTTTCACGGAGTCACCGGCGGGTTCGTGGATGTTGTCTCGCCACACTCTGAAGCTGACCCCGTGGCGTTCCTGATTCAGTTTCTTGTCGCCGTGGGGAACTTGCTGGGCCGAAGCGGTTACGCGGTCGCGGAGTCTTCACGGCATTTCGCGAACTTCTTTGCTGTGCTCGTGGGCCGGAGTGCGAAAGGCCGCAAAGGATCGTCATGGAGTCACGTCCGGCGGCTGTTTCAAGGCATCGACGAAACTTGGACGCAAGAGCGAATCGTCAACGGTCTGAGTTCTGGTGAGGGACTGATTTGGCAGGCTCGTGACCCCATCGAACAACAGCAACCGATCAAAGAGAAGGGCCGCGTTGTCGATTATGAAAAGGTCGTGACCGATCCCGGTGTAACCGACAAGCGAGTGTTGATCATCGAAGAAGAATTCGCCAGTACCTTGAAAGTGATGGGCCGCGAATCGAACACGTTGTCGCCGACGATTCGTCAGGCGTGGGATTCCGGGCATCTTCGCACGATGACCAAGAGCAGCCCCGCGAAAGCGACGGACGCGCACATCAGCATCATTGGCCACATCACCCGCGACGAACTCCGCCGCAACCTTTGTGAGACCGAGACGACCAACGGTTTCGGCAACCGGTTTCTGTGGGTGTGCGTTGGGCGGTCCAAAGTGCTACCCGATGGCGGCAATCTGTGCGATGAAGACTTGGAACCGATCCGAGAACATCTTCGCGCGGTCATCCAGTTTGCGAAGACGGCGGGGAAGATCGACCGAAACACCGAAGCTCGAAATCTGTGGCATCGGGTTTACACGCGGTTGACCGGAGATCGCTTTGGACTGTTGGGTTCGATGACCGCACGGGCCGAAGCTCAAGTGATGCGATTGTCGGTCTTGTACGCGATGCTCGACATGTCGAACGACGTGAAGATCGAACATCTCAAAGCGGCGTTGGCCGTGTGGGACTACTGCGAACGGAGCGCGAAGTACGTCTTCGGCAACTCGCTTGGGAACCGCATCGCCGACACGTTGCTGGCTGAACTGCGACAAGCTCCCGAAGCGGGCCTGACGCGCACGGAGATGCTTCACAACGTCTTCAACAAGAACAAGACCGCCAGCGAAATCGCGGACGCTCTGCGACTACTCCACGACAACGGTCTGGCTCACCGGCGAGATGATCCCGGCAATGAAGCTGGCCGCCCGACCGAACGCTGGTTTCCGACGTTCACCCCTACGACGTTGACGACTTTGACGACCTGACACCGGCAACGAACCGCCTCACGTCGTCAAAGTCGTATAAGTCGTAACCCCTCACGCCTGCGAACGGAGTCCCCAAGATGACCAAAGAGACCTACATGATCCGCGTCTGTGACGCTGGAGATCGAAACAACGTGCCCCTGATGCCACGTCTTCGCCGACTGCTCAAGACGATGTTGCGCGGCTACGGCATTCTGC
>JANNDA010001244.1:0-5484 GCA_031387195.1 Planctomyces sp.
GGAACCGGCGTGCGCGTGGCCGCCAATTGCCTCGACGGCTCGCACGGCGGTTCGTTTCTTAACCAAAATCTCCACGACTCGGTCGCGACCGGCAGAGATGATGCGGCCATCGCGAGCGAAATCGACGGACGACGATCCGACTCCGTGTGCTCCCCAGCCTTTGACGTTGCCGCCGTTTTCCATCTCCCACAGACGGACGGTCGTGTCTTCGCTGCTGGAGGCGAGGATGTTGGAATCGAGCCGCCACGAGAAGCCGGTGATCATTGCTGTGTGGGCCTTGAGCATGTGGAACTCACGGCCAGTCTCGGCCTCCCACACGAACGCACCACCGTTACGGTCGCCCGTCGCCAGCAGCACGCTGTCCGGTGCAAACGCCAGCGACGTGACCCAGTCGGTATGCTTTTTCGATTCCCACAGCTTCGAGCCGTCGGCGATCGAGTACACGCGGATCATCTTCGCGGACCCACCGAGTGCGATTAGCGATTGATCGGGTGATATGTCCGCCGCGATCACGGTGTCGAGTTCATCGCCGACTTCGGTCACTCGTTCGCCAGTTCGCACGTTGAAGATCACGACCTTGCCTTGTGCGGCTGCGTGACCGCCGGCGGCCATCAACAGGCTGCCGTTACGGCTGAACTTGAGCACCTGCGGAATGCCTTCGGGGTAAGGCAACACTCCGAGCAATTCGAGCGTCGCCGTGTTGTACAGCAGCACTTGTTTCTGTCCGGGCACAGCTACGAGTGGCGACCACGGATTGACCGCGAGGCTGGTGATTGCCGTTGTCGTTTTCGTGCGCACGACCGGTGCGAGGCTCATGCGTCCCGGCATTGGCGGTGGACCTTCCGGTCGTACCGTCGGAGCGGAGGTCAGCTTCAGGTCCATCTTTGGTTTTTTGCTGGCGAGCGCCTTGCTGCCCGTCGTTTCGAGCGCGCCGCCATCAATCCAATTCTTGATAACCGCGAGCATGTCTGCCGGCAGCTTCTCGCTGTTAGGCGGCATCTTCGGCTCTTCATCGTGGTTGATGACCTTCCACAGAATGCTCGCGCCGGAGTTACCCGGATCAAAAATTTCGCCCGATCCACCGCCAGCCTTAACGGCTGTGAAGTTCGACAGGTCGAGGCCGCCGCTCTTCTTGTCGGTGTTGTGACAGCTCAAGCACTTGGCTCGCAAGATCGGCAAGACGTGGTCGGCGTAAGTGACCTTCGGGGCATCGGCCGCCGCAGCGTTTTGCTCGCTGCCTGGAAACACACCCATTACAGACCAAACTAAAACCACCGAGGCCGCTTCTGCCACACGCCAAACGAACTTTTTCAACATGACGACTTCCTAAGCTCTGGGTTCTCGATTCGAGAGTGTTCAATAATTCGGAGATTCAACCTTGTCCGCGCTGTAATCGAGTCCGTGTGACTTCGACCACTTTGACAACTTGATCTTGCGGCCAAACGGAATACACGACAGCCAAAGGATCGTCGATCAGAATGCGATGATTGCCAACACGAGACTCTCCGACTTCAAGGGGCCAATTTGCCAATTGCTGCTCGATTCGCTCGGCGGCTTCCTGAATCGACTGACGATCTCGGCCGCCAAGCCACATTTGTGTCAACGTCGTTTCCGCCTTCGGTCGCCAAGTCACGGTGTATTTCATGACGCGAGCTTCTCCAAGTCGCACATGATCTCGGCCAATGTTCGCCCCCCCCCTGGTTCGTTGCCAAGTCGTGCCAGCTCTTCATCAGACAGCAACGGTGGATCGAAAACCCGTTCCCATTTGGTGGGCAGGAAATGCCCAAGCACCTCCCCCGACTCGTCCACAAACTCAACCTCATCCTTGAGACCCCGCAACGTGGCCTCCAAGACTTCTTTGGGAATCACGATTCGCGACATGATTTTGCTCCTCACAACCGCTCGATCCAATTGGCCTTCGCTAGATTATCGTCATCGACCGGCAGTTTTTGCAGGTCGTTTTCGCAAGATTGCCGGACTGCTGCGACTTGTGGAATCTTCACGATCGGACGAAACCAGACAACGCTCATAATCCGTAACGATCCACTTCCTTCCTTGAACGAGCACCCGATGTCCTTCGGCTTCGAGCCGTACTTTCAACGCTTCGACTCCATCGGGAAACTTCGGATTCAGTTCGCTGCCAGATTTCAGCGTTCGCCAGTAGGGTGTGATCCGCTTGGCTCCATCAGTCTCGGCCTCGTCGGCGGCATGAGCTGCGATCCACGCGAAGATTCCGCAACACATCGGACAGGCAATCGTGGCGTTGTGCTTCTTGGCGATTGTCGCCTGAATTTCCTTCGTTGTGATGAGCCGTCCCTTCGGGAGGGAATTCAAGATCTCATCCACTTTTCGCGGAACCGGGATCACGACGCTTCCCTCGCCCCAGCATTTCGACAATTTGCCTTCGATCTTCGGCAGGTCTTTGCTATCGAAGAGTTTCTCTCGCCAAGTTTTGCGCGGCTTTGCCATGTTGGCGTCACCTCGCGATCAGTGGTTGAACACGAACTCTCGCGAGTTGAGCAACGACCAGAACACGTCTTCGAGGACGGGCTTGGGATCTTTCTCGTTGACAAGCACGCCGTTAAGGGCGGCGAGCTCTTTTTCCGTCGGCTTGCGAGTCAGCGTGCGTAGGTACATTTCTTCGATGATCTGCGGCGGCGTTTTGCCTTCTTTCAAACGGAGGTCAATGAGGCCGCCTTGCTGAAGTTTGCTGTTGACCGTGTCGCCGTTGAGCAGGTGCAGAGCTTGCGAGAGATTTGGTTCCATCTTCACTTCGCACGAGCAAACGCTGTCGCGAGTGGCTCGGCCGAACGTCGTCAGGAAGTATGTCGAGGTGTTGCCGTCGGCGATCTGGACCGCTCGCGAGCCGAGCGGCAGGCCACCGAACTTGTCTTGAGTTTGCGTGGCCAGAGTAATGCAGTCGAGCAGCACTTCTGAGCGGATGCGTCGGAGCGTGGCGTGCGAGAAGTTGCGATCATCCAGCGCGTTTGTCTCGTTGGTCTTGGTCGAGAGCTGATAGATGCGGCTGGTGCAGATGTCGCGGACCAGCTTCTTAAAGTCGTAGTTGTACTCGGTGAATTTCTTGCCGAGTTCATCGATCAATTCGGCGTTCGACGGCGGGTTACTGACTCGTACGTCATCGACTTGGTCGATGATCCCCTGACCGAAGAAGTGCGACCAGACGATGTTGGCCAAGTTTTTGGCGAAGTAGGGGTTCTCTTTCGAGGCCAGCCAAGTGGCCATGACTTCGCGTCGGTCCTTGCCGACGACATCCGGTACGGCTCCACCGAGGAGCTTCGGTTTCATCTGCCGTCCACCAATCGGATGAGTTACTTCGCCGCCACCGGCGTTGAAGATGATGATCTCGCGCGGGTCTTCACCTTGTTTGCGGCCGATCTGCGAGAAGAACGCGGCGAAGCTGTAGTAATCGTCCATCGTCCAACGGTCGAACGGATGGTTGTGACACTGAGCACATTGAATCCGCATCCCCATGAAGACCTGAGCGACGTTTTCGGAAGTCTTCAGCGTGTCGCGTTCGATTTGGTAGTAGTTCGTCGCGGCGTTCGCGAACGTGCCTCCCTTGGCTGAGAGCAGTTCGCGAACCATCTGGTCCATTGGCATGTTCTTGGCGACTCGTTCTTGCAGCCATTCGTAGTACCGCAACATCGGCTTCGTCGTGATTTGCTGATTCGTGCGGATCTGCAACAACTCCGCCCACTTCATCACCCACATCTCGACGAATTCTTTGCGACCGAGCAGTTCATCCACCAGCGCGTCCCGCTTCTTCGGGTCGGCGTTGCTCATGAACTTGGTGTACTCCTCAACGGTCGGCAGCACGCCGGCGATGTCGAGGTACGCTCGGCGAACGAATTCCTCGTCGGTGCAAAGTTCGCTGGGGTTGATCCGCAGCCGCTTGAGTTTTTCGTTGACGAGGTGATCGACGTAGTTGTTCTCCGGCAATTGCGGAGCGTTGTATTGGAACCCCTTGGGCAGCGTGATGAAGTGCGAGCCGACCGTGTGCGTCTCGTAGCGCGCCATTAGGAATGCCTCGCCCCGCTTGCCCGCCGTCACGAGACCTTGCTGCGAGACGGCCGCTGACGTGTCGTTGTTCGTCATGAAGAACGCCAGCGAGGTGACGTCGCGATCGGTGCCGTCGGAATACTTCGCACGGACGGTGATCTGTTGCGTCGCGCCCTCGCCATCGAGCACCGCGTTGGGCGGATACAACTCGACCGCGAGAACCTTCGGCACTTCCCCCTGATCGTTGGGAGCACCGACTTCCAGCCAGCGGATCAGCGTTTGATTCAATTCGCTGTTGGCCTCGTACCGCTTGCCACCGGTGTGTGGCACGATGCCGGTGTTCTTCTCCACCACCAAACTTTCCGCAGGCAACGCCAGATTAATACGGCGGCCGGGAATCTCTCTCGTCAGCCGATAGTGATCCCCATCTGGATCAAAGCCGAACAACGAGAGACGAAAGCCGTCTTTACCGCGAGCTGCTCCGTGACACGACCCGGTGTTGCAACCAGCCTTCATGAAGACCGGCATGACATCCAGCTTGAACGAAATCGGCCGATCTGCCGTCGCCTGAGCGACCTCGACAGGCACGACAATCGACTTCCCGCCGAAGTCCACCTTCAACTCAGTCTTCCCGTCGGCGATTGGATACAGCGTGTGATTCTCAAACTTCACGAACGCCGGATTGGCAAACGCGAACGTCGCCGCTTTGGTGACGTCGCGAGTGATCCCGTCCGCATACGTCGCCTGCACGACGATCGACTGCCGATCCCGAATCGTGTTGATCTGCGCATTCGGCGGATAGACCGCGATGGAAACTGGCACGGGTTCTTGAGCGATGGCACTCGCCGCCAACAAGCCGCTGCCGAAAAGAATCGCTGCCAACCCGGACAATGTTTTACGAAATCGCATCTCGTCACTCCTCGATTGAGAGGTTGTTTTGCAAGTTGTTTGGAACGCTAATTCTCTCTGATCAACACTCATTGGAAAGAGCGAAGATTAGCGGCGATTAGCGTTCTCTATTTTCCGGCTTTGGCTTTGGCGTCTTCGCGAAGTTGTTCCAATCGGCTGAGTCGCTTGGGTGCCGCGGCGGCGACCGGCATTGGCGCAGGAGCCGCAGCGGCGACAGCAGGCACGGGCACCGGAGCCGGTGTGTTTGGCTTGGGCGGCAGCGGTACGTCGATGCGGAGTTCGGCTCCGCCGACGTTGTGCGTCACCGGTTCGCCGTTGGCCGTGATCGTCACGACGCCGAAGATGCCATGCTCGCCGGCGGGGCTGTCCTTCTCGGTGGTGACTTTGAAGACCAGTTCTTTCGTGTCCTTCGTGAACTGCAATGGTGCCGAGAGAACTTTGTTCGGCAGTGCGACTAGTTGCACGTTCGCGTTCCCCTCGAACGGTGTGGCGACTTCGACCTTGCAGACGACTTCGGTCGGTTGACCCTGCTCAGTGGCAGTACGTTGCATCGCG
>JANNDA010001274.1:0-2319 GCA_031387195.1 Planctomyces sp.
GTTGCCATCCAGAATCGTCTTGTGTGCGGCAACACCATTGGGCCAAGCTGTCGGCATAATCGTCCGTGGACGAAACGCGCCAGGGTTTCGCAGGTAGCTGTTGAACCAGCCCGGTTGAAGTCGTTGATATGAGGTCAGCAGGTCAATCCCTTGATTGATCAGCGCGGCTTTCCCATTGAAGTTGTGGCAGGCGACACAGTTCAGACCTTTATCGCCGAGTAACTCACGACCCGCCGGACGAAGCAGCTTTTCTCGCTGGCGTTCACTTTCTGAATTGCTTTCCGGACTCGGAATTTTCATGTCCGTGCTCTTCAAAATGTCGAGGCGACTGAAGACCGTCGGCAAGTGCTGGAGATTGGCCGTGCCATATTGCGGCATGCGAGTCGCCATGTAATGGCGGACGCTTTCGCCATCGAAGAGCACCTTCTTCATCCAGGCCGGTTGCAGCTTGGCCCCGACCAGTGTGAGCGGTGGCGGGATGCGACCGTCATCACCCAGTTTCTGCTCGCTGGTGGCAAAGAACGGGTTGTGTGTTTCGTGAACGCCGCCAAAGTCATCGCGAATATGACAGGCGATACAGTGAAATGCGGTCAGCGTTTTCGCCGCCACAACTTTGTCTGAGTCGGCTTTGGGTTCTTCCCGAAGCGATGCGACAATCGCCTTGGTCTGCGCGTCATCGAGGTGGAACCGGGGACTCCGAACACTCGTCTTGGACAAACAGCCGCGGGTCAGATCCGCGTTTCGCAATGAACCAATCAGAGGAGCCGCCGCAATGCCGGGGAGTGAATGGCACGCAGCGCAGTTGAGTTCCTGAAAGTATTTTTTTCCTTTCTCCACCAGCGGTGCCTCTGGAACCAGAGCCTTTCCCGGAAGTGGTTTTTCTCCAATCAAGTAACCGGCAATGGCCAGCGACTCTGCGGGAGTCAGCTTCATGTCCGGCATCCGTCCGGAGCTTCTGACTCGCAACGGCTGAAACAGGAACTCGCTGAGAGACTTCGCACTGTACTTGGCGGCAACATGCCCAAGTGGGACGGCACTTGGCTTGACAGTCTTTTTTGCGGTGAGTTTCTTGTCCTCGTCGTCGTCATCCTCGTCGTTTCGTTTTTTGACCTGCGGCGCGCCGGTGATCGCTTCCTTCGGACCATGACACGCAACGCAGCCGACCGAGTGATACAGCGATTTGCCTTGCTGAAGATCAATCCGATCGGGTGCTTCCGTCTGAAAGCCGGTCTTCGATTGGGCGATCAGAAAGTGAGTCAGAGCTTCAGCGATCCGGTCTTTTTCCGCCTCCGGTTGTGACACCAACACATCCGGCATGGTTGTTTCGGGATGAGCCGACGACGGCGATGCGAGGTATCGCCGTAGGTATTCGGGTGAGATTCGCGCGCCGGCTTCGGACAAATCAGGAGCCAACTTTTCTGGCAGTGAACTTCGTTGAACGTCACTGTGACACGCGGCGCAGCGCAGTTCCGAGATCAGCACATCCCCCGCCTGAGCCTGAGTGAGCGGATGATTGCCAGGCAGAGCCGGGTCGCCGGGTTCCGCCGAGGCCGTGCCGACCAACAGAGCCGAAATCACCAAGCCACAAACAACAGGGCCAATTCTGTGGACCGCGGAACCCTGTCTGCGTGGTTTATCGTTTGATTGATGGCTTCTCATCGTGCCCTTTGCATTAGCAGCCCGTTGGATCGAATGCGCATTCTTAGGTGATCGGCAAGAGAAAACTTACCTGCCAGTACAAGCCCGACGCGCCAGCGAGTGCGTGCATTTCGTGATGCGCAAAAGGCACGCACTCGCTGGCGCGTCGGGCTTGTATTGAGACATTTTCATCTGCCATTCGCCTTAGAAGCGATCACTCGCGATACGACTTTCCCGGCCAGTTGTTCCACCACTGTTGGAAAAGTTTCAGTTGCGCTTCGGCAAAGTGCTTTTGACTGGGTGAGAGCCGATCGGATTCGTTGAAGTGCCGCTCGTAGTCCGCGTCGCCGAGCAGCACGAGCAGATGCTTGTAGTACAGCACTAGGTCCGGTCCTTCGTCGAAACGGGACAGCTCGGCGAGAGCCTCTTCCAGTTCTCGCGCCAGTCGGCGGGCTTCGACATCACCGGCGGCAGCTCGATTGCAGAGAGCGACCAGGTGCAGCACTTCACGCGGCAGACAGTTACCGATGCCGGTGATCGCACCGACCGCGCCACAATTGACGTAGCCGTGGTAGACCTGTGTGTCGACGCCGACCAGCAGCATGAGGCTCGGATCGCTGCCTGTGATATGCTCGGCGGCGTAACGGAGCGATGCTGCCCCGCCGAACTCCTTGAAACCGA
>JANNDA010001290.1:0-8432 GCA_031387195.1 Planctomyces sp.
TGAGCGGCCTGCAATTGGTCTGCGATACGTTTTGTCTCGGTGAGGTCGCGCACGATCGACGTGAACTGCGTGTGCTCACCCCAACGCACGACGCCGACGGACAACGACACCGGGAACTTCGATCCGTCCTGTCGCCGCCCTTCGACTTCGCAAACCAACTTCAACGAGCGTCGCATGATCGCGCTGTCTGACTCAGTTCTGATCCCAGAATCGCTGTCGTCACTCCGTGTGATCCGCTGCAGAGCAAACTCGCGCAAGCGGCCTTCCGCATCGTCGATCAACTCCAGCACGTCGTGCCGCAACGTGGCTTTGGCATCGACTCCAAACATCTGCTCGGCAGCCGCATTGAACGACTCGATCCGCAGTTGCTCATCGAAACTGATCATGCCGTCGGCCGCGTGATTGACGATCGACCGAGTGCGAGCCTCCGTCTTGCGTAACTGCGCTGACGTCTGACGCAGTCGCATCACAACGACACCCAATCCGAGCACGAAGAGCGCGTAAATCCCGATGGTGCCATCAATGGTCCATAACAAGGCGGCGTTCGTTTGAGCGACCGCCTGATCGAGCGGGCGGATGATCTCCAGCACTCCGCGAACGTCCCCGATCTTCCAATCGGTCTTCGGACTATCCGGGTGCGAGTTATGGCATTCAACGCACTGCTTTTTCATCCGATCGGCGAGCGCCATTCGGAGCGACGGTCGGCCTTCATAGGTCTCGAATTGCCAAACGGGTTGCTCTGGCGAGGCCCTCAATCGCCGAATCGCGTTCCGCTCAAAGTCATCGAGTTTTCGGTCATGACGCGAAGGAAACGGGAACTCACTGAAAAGACGCACGTGAGCGCCTGGATGCTGTTGGTTCAAACGCTGGCCAAGCTCCATCGTCAGAGTTGCTGGCAACGGAATGCTACGTGGCTTATTGAGGTAGTCTGGCGTTGCCTCAATTTCCAGGCGATGCAACGGTTCGACCACTTCGCTGGTGTAAATCTGGCGGATCTCTGCAATCGTCTTGGCCTGAATCATCGCCCCCTGCAAGGCAAGCTGCTGATACTGGTCGTTGATCTGCCGATAGAGGTGCCACAACACCACGCCGGTCCCGACGACGATGACCGGAATCAACACAAGCGACAGCCACTCTTTCCAAGATTGCGCCCACCGCCGTAGTCGGCGTTGCCAACGAGGTGTTGAAGCTTTCTTCGGCGATCGTGCGCGGTCGCTCATGCACGTGTCTCCCAAGTAATCAGGCGAGCGGGTCGGCGTCAGGTGAAGTAACCCGAAGCGTCAGCGAGGGCGAGGGCTCCAAGCGGCTGCGAATGAGGAGCGTTTTGAAGCGTTCGCCCTCGCTGACGCTTCGGGTTACTTTCGTTTCGGCTTAGCCGCATTAAGTGGTTGGACTTGACCCCTCCGCCAACGGTTCGACGTCTGAGTCATCTCGTGTCGCGCGTTTTACCATGCGGACTTGGTTGCCGATCGCGTTGTAAGTCACCTCATTCATGAAGGTCCGCATCAGCATCAGTCCGCGACCGTGAGGGCGTTCGATGCACTCGGGTGAAGTCGGATCGGGAAGCGTTGAGACGTCAAACCCCGGTCCTTCATCGCGGATCACGAACGTCGCCTCTGATCGCGAAAAACTGGCTGAGACGGAAATGCGACGGTCCTTATACGGTGCCCGCTTGCAGCGTTCCTGGGCCAGATCGAGGAAGTCTTGATGGTCGGCTTCGCGCAACTTGGACGAGACTTCCAGGTTGCCATGATAGAACGCATTCAGCAGTGCCTCCTCTAATGCCACACCAACCCTCATGCAGTCGGCGTCTCCACAGATCCGCATTGCGGAAAAGTTTTGCTGCAAATGAGATGACAGCGACAACACCAGATCGCGGTCATTCTCGATCTCGAATTCTGTGTCCGAACGTTTGATGCGATTCAGAATGCGTGCCTGCTTTCGCTGCGTCTGCGAGATGGTCAGCACACGGCGGACGACTTCGGCCAAGTCTTCCGCCAAGCATTTTTTCGGGACGTAGCTGGATGCCCCGGATTGCAACGCTCGCACCGCAATCTCTTCACTGCCAGCGGCGGTCATCAGCACGACCGGAATCAGTGGAAACTGTTTCCGCATCGCCTCGACCAAACCGAAGCCGTCGAGTTCCGGCATCTGCATGTCGGTCAGCACCAAGTCAGGGACATGAGCTTCCACTTGCTCCAGTCCGCGCACACCATCCTCGGCGTAGAAGACCTCAACGTCGCCGAACTTTTCTAAGATGCGACCCGCCAAGTGACGATCAATCGCCGAATCATCTACCACTAGAACGCGAGTCATGTTGCACCATTCTTCGGATCGAGACTTGAACAGAGCGGCGAGTGAATTCTAACCGTCGATCTGACGGGCTTTCAAACAGTGGCGTTGACCGCAACCGCCCACTAAAACTGCTCGGCCTTTCCGTATTGCCGAATATCCCAGGAGTAGTCATGACCGCTTTGCAAATTAACGATCCCGAACTCTTCGCCGCCATTCAGAATGAACGGACTCGCCAGCGCGATGGCCTCGAATTGATCGCTTCCGAGAATTACACGAGCGCCGCAGTCCTCGAAGCAGCGGGAACGATCCTCACGAACAAGTACGCCGAGGGATATCCGGGCCGCCGTTATTACGGCGGTTGCGAGTTTGTGGACGTGGTCGAAAGCCTGGCGATTTCGCGAGCGAAACAACTTTTCGGGGCTGAGCACGCGAATGTGCAACCGCACGCTGGATCGCAAGCCAACATGTCGGTCTATCTCACGGTGCTCAAGCCGGGCGATACCTACTTGGCAATGAATCTCGCGCACGGCGGGCATCTGACGCACGGTTCGCACGTGAATTTTTCAGGGCAGCTTTACAATGTCGTCCCCTACGGCGTTCGCGAATCCGATCATCGCATCGACTTTGATCAAGTGGCAAAACTGGCTCGCGAGCACAAACCGAAGTTGATCGTTGCTGGCGCATCGGCCTATCCGCGTGAAATCGATCACGCGAAGTTCGCCGAGATCGCTCGCGAAGTCGGCGCGAAGCTGATGGTGGATATGGCTCACTATGCCGGACTTGTCGCTGCGGGAGTTCACAACAGCCCGGTGCCGGTCGCCGACTTTGTGACCTCGACATCGCACAAGACGCTGCGCGGACCACGTTCCGGGTTCGTGCTCTGCCGCGAGGAATATGCCGCGGCGATCAACAAGACCGTCTTTCCCGGAATGCAGGGTGGCCCGCTCATGCACATCATTGCCGGTAAGGCTGTCTGCTTTGCCGAAGCCCTGTTGCCGAGCTTCAAACAATACGGTCAACAGATCGTGGCGAACGCAAAGATGTTGGCCGAGACGCTCATGTCCGGCGGCATTCGCTTGGCGAGCGGCGGCACCGACAATCACTTGATGCTGTGCGATATGACCTCGATCGGACTCACCGGCAAGATCGGCGAACACGCACTCGACCGAGCGGGAATCACCGTCAACAAAAACATGATTCCGTATGACCAACGCAAACCGATGGACCCCAGCGGCGTTCGCATCGGAACGGCCGCATTGACGACTCGCGGCATGAAGCAAGACGAAATGAAGAAGGTCGCCGCGTGGATCTTGCGAGTTCTCAAGGCCCCCGACGATGCGGCTGTCACCGCGACCGTGAAGTGCGAGATTTGCGAATTCGCGCAAGCCTTCCCAGTGCCTGGCATCGAATGAATCAGATCTCTCAGACGAGCATCATGCCACACGTCTTCATTCCACCTCTGTTGCGACCGCTGACTTCAGGGCAAGAGGTGATCGTGGTTGAAGGGCAGAATGTCCGAGAATTGATTGAGCGGCTGGATCTTCAGTTTCCGGGAATTCAAGACCGCTTGACCGAAGGTGATCGTCTGCGTTCGGGAATGAGTGTCGCCGTGGGAACGAAAGTCAGTACACGCGGGTTGGCGTCAAAGACGCAACCAGAAGACGAAGTCCATTTCCTACCAGCGATCGGTGGCGGTTAACCTGAATTATTCATGGTCCGAAAGTAATCCGAAGAGGCAGGGACTCTCGTTTCGCTATCACATCATTCTGCCCTCCCATCATTCTGCAAAAAACGAGTGAGCAGAATGATGGGAGGGCAGAATGATGTGATAGCAACAGCTACGGACGACACGAAAAAGACATCAGAATCATCAAAGTGAAGGATTGCAAAATGAGTCGAAGATTGTCGGTCAACGTCGTCCGGTGGCTGCTGACACTGCTGGTACTTCTCAGTGCAGTCAGTTCTTCCCTTGCCGCAGATGATGGCAAACGCGGGTTTGTCGAGAAGGTTTTCAAGGACGACGCGGGCGAGCATCGTTATGTCGTCTTTGTGCCGCCGACTTACACGCCGAATCGTCCCGCGCCGGTGATGTTGTTCTTGCACGGTGCCGGAGAGCGCGGGACTGACGGGCGAGTGCATCTCAACGTGGGACTCGGTTCGATGGTGAAGGCGCGGGAGGCGAGCTTCCCGGCGATTGTGGTCTTTCCGCAGTGCGAGAACGTGCGTGGCCGATTGCTGGCAGGCTGGTTGGCTGGTTCTGCGGATGCCGATCGAGCCCTGAAAATCCTTGAACAGGTCGAGAAGGATTATCGCACAGATCCGAAGCGACGCATCCTGAGTGGTTGGTCGATGGGCGGCTTCGGTGCGTGGAGCCTCGCAGCAACTGATCCGTCACGATGGTCCTGCCTGCTGGCACTCGCGGCCGGTGGAAAGACGGAGTGGGCCGAGAAACTGAAAGACCTACCGATCTGGGCTTGGCACGGCGAATCGGACGGCGCGGTGATTGTGAATCGCTCGCGAGAAATGATCGACGCCATCAAAGCGGCCGGAGGTTCACCGCGCTACACGGAAATTCCCAGCGGTGATCATGACTGCTGGAAGACTGCGTTCGGAGATGATCGCTTCATGGCCTGGATGCTCGATCCAACGAAGGTTGATCCGGACAAGCTCGCGGTGCCGAAGGAGCGTCTGCAACCGAAGTTAGTCGTCGCCGATTCGTTCGTCCCGGCCCTCGAAATTCCGCAGGCGATGTATGCTCGGCTGGGAAATCAAATGCTCGAAGCGATCGCGTATGCCGCTCCGCAGCAGATTCCGCAAGACATGCTCAGCGGACGGATCAACGATTTGTACGATTCCACGAACGTCGAAGGCTACAGCTTTTCGATTCAGTTCACCGGCATCAGCTATCGCAGCCAGTTAAACCAACTCCGTCTCAAGGCGCACTCCAAAGACCGGTTGAATATCCAAGTCGGCCTGACCAAAGCCGTGCTCAACATCGGCGGCACGTTCGTTTCGGGAGAAAGTCATTCGGCGTCAGCGGGGCCGATTCAAATAGTGATTGGACATCAGCGGCCGGTCTGGCTGAGCGTAGACGTGCAGCCCTATGTCGAAAATCGCCGCATCCGATTGAGACTCGTTGGTTCGCGGTTCGACATTCCGAATGACAACTGGTACGTCACTTCTCCGGCTGGCGTTTCGGTGGAAGGTTTTGGCATGTCGCGGGACAAGGTTTCGAGCGGTCTCGTGAATGGCTTGTACGGCAACAAATGGCGCATCGAAAACGAAGTGAAGGCCATTGCCCCGAAGCTCATTGAAGCCCTGGAAAAACGGCTGGCCGATCTTGGTGAGGCCAGCGAAATGACGGGAAAGTTCTGGCCGCTCCCAGTCTACAAACCACGCTTGCGATTCTTTCCTCAAGAGATCAGCACTGATGAGAACGGCATCACGGTGGTCCTGGGACTCAGTGGTGCGGCGATCGATTCCCGCAAAGCTCCGAAGCAACCCACAGTGGTCAATCTGAAGACCGATCTGCCGCCTGATCTCTCCACGATCAAGAACCTGCAAGTGGGGCTCGTTCCAGACATGCTCGAACCGCTGACGAAATTGTTGGTCGATTCAGACGTCGCCCGCATCCACGTGCTCGACATCCCGGAGAACACGTTTGCCAAGTTTGCGGACAAGGCGTTACTCACCGAAGCGATCCCGGAATTGAAGCGTCATGCCGATGCGGAGATTTGGTCGGAACTCTCGTTGGTCAGCGGCATCAGCGTGGACGACGTCGGCGGCGAGAAGGACACGACGCGGATGCTGTTCCACGTGCCCAAGCTCCTCATCACGACCTCGCTGTTGCCCGCAGGCTCCACTTCTGGATTCGAAGACCCTCGAAACGCGAAGCCGTTTGCCGTCTTTGAAGTCGAGCTCAAGCAAACGGCGGTGGCAGAGTTGCTCAAGCCGAGTTCACAAACTCGCGCCGTGAAGTTTGCTTGGGATGGTGAGCCGGACCTCAAAGTCACCTGCCGCTTTGCCGACGGTTATGAGGCCGAAAACAAGTCAATCAACAACGAGCAAGTGGAAGGTTGGCTCAAAGACAGTTGGAAAGCGTGGACCAGTTTGACTCCCATCGGAGCCGCACGAGTACCCGATCTCGACTTCGGCCTGACCAAGATGCGATTGAGCAACGCTGGCTGGGCGACTCCGCATTTGTTCGCGGCGTTCTCTCCCCCTGGAGTGAAACTGACCAACAGCAGCAAAGAGGTCTTCACCTACGAAACGAAAGGCCCGTACTCCGAATGGGGCGGCCCGTTCAAAATGGAACCCGGCAAGACTCACGAGTACGAAATCTCCTACCCGCTGATGTACCGCCGCAACGGTGAGATCTACACGCTCGCCCCCGGCTCACATTCTGAATTCCGCGAGCCGCTCAAGGGCGGGCCTCCGCGTCTCTACCAAGCACGCGACGAGTAGTTGCCGAACACCAATAATTCGCCGCGCCGACACTCCGAGCCTGTGAACTTTTCGTGGGATAAGCTTCCAGCTTGTCTCCTCCAAAGCGGTTCCGACAAGCTGTAAGATTATCCCACGTCATTCTTCGCAGGCTCTCCGGGTGACGAGTCGATCAAGTCACAGACCAATTTTACTGCGCGACTTCCTGCGCCATTTCGAGCAACTGATCGAGCAATTTGTCAGAAGCGTTGATCTCCAACCGATTCGTACCGAGCCACGTTTCATAGCCGCCGAGTTGATGCTGACGGGGTGTCGGCAAGTAACCGAAGTAGCCGTGAGCCAGCTCAACCATGAACGAGTTCGGCAGCGGCGAGCGGCGTTTGAAGTCGAGACCGATTTCCACGAGCACCTCGCACGGCATCGTGCCGATGCAGACATCTCCGATGCGGAGAACATGCAACGGCACGGTGGTGGTTTCGGGATACTCGGACAACCGCTGAATTCGTTGCGCGTAGATGTAGGAAATGTCCGACTTGCTCTTCGGCCCGGCGGCGAGTGTCGCCTCGAACCATTTGGTTTGCTCGGCATTCGGCCGACGCCAAGCGATCTCTGGCTCGCGATAGCGCGCTGCGAGCGTGAGATCGCTCTTGAATTTCAGCCCTGTCATTGCGGCGAGAACTTTATTGGCAACATCCTCGGCAACGTAGCGCATCTGCTCGTAAGGTTTCTTGGCGGGACGTGGGTTCTTGAAATTGATGTTGTTGATGTCGCCACTCGTCCCATTGGCCATCATGGCCACGAACGGAGGTTGATCGACGCGGATGTCATTGGAACGTTCTGCTTCGAGCAGATGCTTCAGATGCCCGCAGTAGTAGCCGTAATAATCGGCCGAGACATTTGCTGGACCTTCGCCGCCGACGTAATGCAGCGAGTACGCCGAGAAGACTGAAATCGTCGGCCCACTCGGCTCGCGGACGACGATGAACGACACCGTTGGATCGGTTGGCCCGGCTGGTTCGACCAGATTCGGACTGCCTCCGGGCGGATTCATCTTCACGAGGTCGGTTCCGCCAAACGGATTCTCTGGCATCGTCCCCGGTCGCATGTGCCAACGGCGGTTGAAGACGTGTTCGGGAACATCAACGGCGCCAAACGCGACTTCGGCGGGACGGCAATTGTTGAGTGCTCGGATCACGCCGTCGGCAATTCGCTTCGCGACGAATCTCTGATAGTCATCGAGTTCCGGCGCGGGATTGAGCCGATTCTGCCCCATCGCGCTGCTGGCGGAATGCGTGTGCGTGGCACTGATCATCACGCACTCTGGCGGAATGCTGGCCCTCTCCTGAATCAGCCGCCGGGCCTCCGTACTGACGATGCGGTGAATGCCCAACAGGTCACACACGACGAAGGCCAGTTTGGTCGTGCCGTCGTTCAACACCAAACATCGAGCGTGCAATTCGTCATGCACGTGCTTCGACGGATACGGCACGAACCCGCCGATGATTTCCTGTCCGACATCCGGCGTGATGTTGCTCGTCGCCGCTCCGGCTTGAAACGTGTCAGCCGCGTGAGCGGACGCGATCGTGAGTGAAAGCAGAGCACAAACGACGGCAACTCGGTGCGATCTCTTCACGGTACGTTCTCCTTGTCTTGAATAATCGTGTGGCTGATCCGCCTACGTAGCCGTCATCGCT
>JANNDA010001293.1:0-13693 GCA_031387195.1 Planctomyces sp.
GAAGGAATACCACACCGACACCGGCCGACCGATCATGATCGTCCGCGACGGCCAAGTGATTCCCGAACTGTTCGCGTAACTCGCGTCAGTCCGCATGATCTGGAAATTTAGAAGCCCGGCATCTCCCCAGATGCCGGGCTTCTGTCGTAGCACGGGTGGCTCGCCTGTGATTCTGCCGTGAGAGATAAGCAGGCGAGTCGCCTGCTCTACGTTGACAACATGCCGTCCGAACGGAGACGCGCTGGAGTTACGACGGTTGAGGTCTCTATACTCGCCCGCCGAAATCGACTGTTGTGATGTGCTCCATTTTTACCCAATGCTTTCGCGAGTTTCCGATGTCCAAACAGATCAAAAATATGCTTCTGGGTTCTATGGCCGCGTCTGGCATTGTTGCCGTGACCGCCATTGTCGATATGGTTCTGGGCATTCCTTACTCGGGCAAGATGGGCTTTGACATCATGTTTCTGATCAGTGCGGCGATCATCATCTACATGGGATACGACGTCCTTAAAGAGTCCACGTAGCCACGGAGGATGGGCACTCTTGCCCGTCCCTTCTTGTGAAGAGAGAGACGGGCAAGAGTGCCCATCCTCCAAATACTTCTAGGAATCAACGATGCGATCAACATTTTGGACGGCTGCCTTCTCGGCGGTTTTGATGGCGGGAATCATGAGCGTACTCACCAGCGATAAGACGTCAGCCGAACCCAAGGAAGCACCCAAGAAAGTGCTGCGACACGTTGTCCTGTTCAAATTCAAAGAGGGAACGGACAAGGCTGACGTGAAGAAAATCGAAGAGGCTTTCCGCGGCCTACCGAGCAAGATCAGTTCGATCCGAGATTTCGAATGGGGCACCGACGTCAGTCCCGAAGGAAAGTCGAAGGGACTCACGCACTGCTTCTTCGTGACGTTTGCCGACGAGAAAGGGCGTGACGAATACTTGCCGCATCCGGCTCACAAAGACTTTGTCAAAGTCGTCGGCCCGCATGTTGAGGATGTTTGCGTCGTCGATTATTGGTCTCAGAAGTAGTCCGATTCATCGAGCAAGCAGCGGTCTGTCCCCTGTATTACGGAGACAGTGATGCGACGTCGATCCGTCGGTTTGATGCTACTGGGAATGCTCGTACTCGTCGCCGTTTGGTGGCGCGTACGATCGCAGCCTGAAGCAGACGATGACTCGCTGCTAAATTTCGTTCCGCCAACGGCTGACGTGCGGAAGGCAGCACACGGCGCTTTGAGTCAGCTCGCTCCGGAGTTGCAGCGGCACTTTGAACCGAGCGACGACTTCGAGCCAATGCGTAAGCCGGGGCCGAGTGACTGGCTGGCAAAGCATCACGAAGGGGGGCAAACCTTCGATGACTTTCGCCAAGCAGAACCCAATCGGCCGGATCAACAGCGGCGTGTGATCTACTTGGTGGCGATGGGTGAATTCCCCGAGTCACAGTCAGCTCAGTTTGAGCCGCTCCGCGAATTCACCGAAGCCTACTTCACGCTCGAAACCAAATTGCTGCCGAGGATGCCACTCGCTGAAGGGCAGATTCAATCGCGGTTGAATGAGAACACTCACAAGCCGCAACTGCTCACGACCGACTTGATGCGGGTACTCGAACAGCAACTTCCCGATGATGCGTACTGCTTGCTGGGGATTACGCTGAGCGACTTGTTTACGGGAAGCGAATTGAACTACGTCTTCGGCCAAGCCACGCTTCGCACGCGCGTCGGCGTTTTCAGTTTCGCTCGCTTTGATCCCGCGTTCTTCGACGACCCGATCCCGCCCGACGTCGAGACACTGATGCTGCGCCGCAGTTGCCGCACACTGGCTCACGAAATCAGCCACATGTTCGGCATGCATCATTGCACGTTCTTTACTTGCGTCGTAAACGGCAGCAATAACCTCGCGGAAAGTGATTCTCGCCCGCTACATGCCTGCCCCGTTTGCTTGCGAAAGCTGCACGAAAGCGTCGGTTTCGATCCCCTCAAACGGGAGGAGCACTTGCTGGGCATTTATCGTCAACTGCACTTGGACGACGAAGCCGCGTGGGTGGAACGGCGTCTGAGCCGTCTCAGGACGGCTCCGTGATCGAAGAGATTGAGGGCGACATTCTTGCAGCCGTTGGAGTCCAGGCTTTAGCCTGCTCCGCTCGTTGTCTGCATCAAACCTATTGGGGAGTTTCATTCATGCCGTGCGCGTTGAGTTGTTGCCGCGTTCTGTGTTGCTTCGCGCTGTTGGTCAGTAGCGTTGGATCGGCGATCGCTGCCGACTTCCTGCCGTTCGACAAGCTTCCCGTTCGAGCCGAACCGCCCGATCCGTTGGTGATGTTGGACGGGACTCCGGTGCGTACCAAAGAAGACTGGTTTCAGAAACGCCGTCCGGAGTTGAAGGCGCTCTTCGAGCATTACATGTATGGCAAAGCTCCCGCCGCGCCAGACAAGGTCGAAGCCACGATTGTCCGCACCGATGCGAAGGCACTCGGCGGCAAAGCAACCTTGCGAGAAGTGACGCTCAAGTTTGGACCGAAGTCCGCGCCTCCGATCAATCTGCTGTTGATCGTGCCGAACAATCGGAAGGGGCCGGCTCCGGTTTTCACGGGGCTGAGCTTCTGCGGCAATCACACGGTGCTGAACGATCCGCTGATCGCGATCCCGCCGCAGTGGGTCTACAAGAGTTGTGCTGGTAGCGAAAACGAACACGCCACCGAAAAGGGGCGAGGAACTCAAGCGGACGCTTGGCCGGCGGATTTGCTCGTCGAGCGAGGCTACGCATTGGCGACGTTTTATAACGGCGACATCGATCCCGACACGCCCGAACTGACTGACGGCATTCATCCGCATTACTTGCCGGCCGGTCAGACTCAACTTGGCCCGAACGATTGGGGAACGGTGCGTGCGTGGGCGTGGGGCCTGTCTCGCGTCGTCGATTATCTCGCCACGAATCCTGAGATTGATGCGAAGCGAATTAGCGTGGTCGGCCACTCGCGGCTGGGCAAGACGGCGATCTTTGCGGGAGCGTTCGATGAGCGGATCGCGCTCGTCGTCCCGCATCAGTCGGGGACCGGAGGCATGGCCATGAATCGCGGCAACGATCAAGAAACGGTCGAACGCATCAACCGCGTCTTCCCGCATTGGTTCAGCGACTCGTTCGTTCCCTTCGGCGGTCACGAAGATCAACTGCCGATCGACCAACATCTGCTCGTCGCTCTTGTCGCACCGCGCCCCGTGTTTGACGGCGAAGGGGATCAAGACAAATGGGCCAGCCCCGACGGAGCCTTGAAGTCGATGCAAGGAGCGGACAAGGTCTACAAATTCCTCGGTGGTCGCGGCCTCGTCGGCACCGGCGTTGTGAGTGGGGACGAAGCGATGACTGCCGCCAATTGCGGCGATCTCGTGCAATACCGTCGCGATGAGAAGCATGTCCTCAACCGCGATTACTGGAAACGGATACTCGACTTCGCGGATCTCAAACTGACTACCAAGTAAGTTCTCAAACTGCCGCACGCTGAAACAATTGACACGAACCCCGCCGAGCTTGCCTCGGTGGAAACGGGCCTCTGCACTACGCAGTAAGCGACAACCGTAGTGCAAAAGCCCAGAAATCACCGAGGCAAGCTCGGTGGGGTTTGTGTTGTTCTCTTACGTACTACGTGACGGAGCCAACTCGATTCATTTCACACCACAAGGAACATACTGATGAAACTACAAAACAAAACGGCAGTCATCACCGGCGGCGCAACGGGTATTGGTTACGGAATCGCGACGGCACTCGCCGCTGCTGGTTGCCGAGTGGCGATTGCCGGACGCCGCGAAGACAAGCTGAAGGAGGCCGCCGCCGCGTGGTCGGGGCAACCGCCGATGATCTATCACACCTGCGATGTGGGCGATCGACCCGGCGTCAATGCGCTGTTCGATTGGGCGACGAAGCAACTCGGCCAGATCGACATCTTGGTGAATGCCGCCGGGACGAACATCAAGAACCGCACGATGGCCGAGATGCGACCGGAGCAGTGGGACGAACTGATGTCGGCCAACGCGACCGGCGTCTACAACTGCATGTACGCGGTGCTGCCGCAGATGCGAGCACGCCAAGACGGGGTCATCATCAACATCTCGTCGATCAGCGGGAAACGAGCCTTCGCGCTCGGCGGCATCGCCTATGTCGCGTCTAAATTCGCGATGTCCGGCCTCTCGACTGCCGTGGCCAACGAAGATGGCAAGAATGGCATCCGCGTCACGACGATCTATCCCGGTGAAGTCGATACGCCGATTCTCGAGCATCGCCCGAAGCCGGTCAGTGACGAGCACCGCGCCGCGATTCTCAAGCCTGAAGACTTCGGCGACATCGTCGTCTCGATCGCCGCACTGCCGAAGCGTGCTCACGTCCCTGAGCTGATCCTGAAACCAACGCATCAGGACTACCAGTAACCCGAAGGATGGTTTTGCCGTTTACTTGGGAGAACTCACGATGACCGCTCGTGGGAATCATGTTTTCGATTTGAGTCGATTGACGCGAATGGCGACCGTAGCCGTCGGCCTGATCTGGGCGGCTTCGATCGGCCGCGAGTTGAACGGGCAGACGGAGTCTGCGCCCGCTCAAGCTGCGCCGGGCTGCACATTGAAAGACCGTTTCTTCGAGAACGAAGTCTGGGCCAAGGTTGGTGAGCGGACTTGTCTCCGTTGTCACAACAGCAAGGGGGATGCGGCAGACAGCGCGTTTGTGTTGTCATCTCGCACGACGAATGACGTTCACGACGTGAAGTGGATTCAACAAAACTGCGACGCCTTCCTGAAAATGGCCAGAGCCACGGAAGGGGATCAATCGCGGTTACTGCTGAAGGTGACCGGTGGGTTGGATCATGGCGGCGGTGTGGTACTCAAGCCGGACTCGTCGGGCTATCGGATCTTGGAGCGATACGTGCGGCGGTTGAATCCGCAAAACAAAGAGCCGGTTCCGGCTGACTCCAAGAGCGATGACAACGCTGCGCCATTCTTTGAGGGCGTCGCGAAGATCTCGCCGCAGCGGTTGTTGCGACGTGTGACGCTGTCGTTGGCAGGGCGACTCCCGACTGCTGAAGAGCTTGCGGCAGTTGAAACTAACCCGAAGCGTGAGCGAGGGCGAGCGCTCCAAACGACTGAAAATCCGGAGCGTTCTGAAGCGACCGCCCTCGCTGGCACTTCGGGTTACTTGGACGCGATCCTCGACCGCATCATGCAGGAAGAAGCGTTTTACTTCCGGCTCAAGGAGGGTTTTAACGACCTCTTTCTGACGATCGGCATCGAAGACAACGCCGAGACGCTGTTGTCTTACGATCACTTTGAGAAGACGCGGCTGTGGTACGACAAACACGATCTCAATCACGTCGAAGAAAAGGAACGGCAACGAGCACGCTGGAAACTGGCGGATGTCTATCGCGACGCGCTGCTGCGTGAGCCGTTGGAGTTGATCGCTCACATCGTTCGCAATGAGCGGCCGTTTTCGGAATTGGCGACAGCGGACTACATCATGGTCTCGCCGTATACGGCTCGTGGTTACGGCATCTTTGACGAGTTGAAAGACAAGTTCAAAAACACCGAAGACCCGTTCGAGTACATCCCTGCCAAGCTGAAGGCGTTGAAAGGCCGCGATGGGAAGACTCAGGAATCCGTGACCGGGCTGTATCCGCACGCAGGTTTTCTGAGCATGTTTCATTACCTGCGGCGGTATCCCTCGACCGAGACCAATCGCAATCGTCTGCGAGCCCGCATGTTCTACCAGCACTTTCTGGGCATCGACATCATGCAGCTCGCCCCGCGAGTCACCGATGCTTCCGCTGTCGCCGCGAAATTCAAAGTGCCGACGATGGAGGCTGCCGATTGCGTCGTCTGTCACAAGACGATCGATCCTGTCGCCGGAATCTTTCAGGACTTCAACTTCGAGGGAGACATCGCGCCGCGAAAGGCGGGCTGGTATCCGGACATGTTTCAGTCCGGCTTCGAGGGCGAGGACATGCCCGCCAGCGAACGTTGGCGAGCACCTCAATGGCTGGCCGAACGAGCGGTCAAAGACCCGCGCTTCCCGGTCGCGATGGCCGAGCACGTTTACTACTTGTTGTTCGGACGCAAGGTTCTGCAACCGCCGGAAGAGATCGACGATCCGTTGTTCTCTGCCAAACGTCGCGCGATGTTGGCTCAACGAGCGCTGATCGAAGAGGTCGCTCACCGCTTCGCCACATCGAACTTCAACCTGAAGGTCGCGTTCAAAGCGATGATCGCTTCCGACTTCTATCAAGCCGACGGGCTCGCCACGATCGCCGTTCAACCGGAACGCAAAGCCGAACTCGACGACATCGGCCTCGTGAGACTGCTCAGCCCCGAACAACTCGAACGCAAAATCGAAGCACTCTTCGGCAAACGTTGGGGACGACTCAACGACGCTTTCCAAGTTCTGTACGGCGGCATCGACTCGATCACCGTCACCGAACGGAACGCCGATCCCAGCGGCGCGATGGGAGCGATTCAACGGCTGATGGCCAACGACGTCTCGTGTTATCACGTCGCCCGCGACTTCCGGCTTGAACCCGCAAAACGGTTGTTATTTCCGCTGATCGAACCGGATGTTGTCCCCGGCGAAGACGCATCAAATCTCAAAATCCGACAGACGATCGTTGCTCTGCATCAACGACTCTTGGGCCATGATCGCGCACCGGATCATCCAGAGGTCGAACGAACGTTTCAGTTGTTCTCCGGAATCATTGCCGACGCCAAAGCCCAAGGCCGATTCGAACCGCGTGAAACCTACTTCTGTGGCGGTCGCGAAGAGTTCAAATCCGAAGATCCGCACTACACCCTCCGCGCGTGGCGCGGTGTGTTGACCTACTTGTTACGCCAACATGACTTTCTCTACGAATAGGCAGCCTGCTGAAGAACGTTGTAGGACGGGCACTCTTGCCCGTCTTCCCCCCAGAGAACTGACGGGCAAGAGTGCCCGTCCTACTTTCAAGAGGCCGAAAGGCAGCTTCCATGTCGCGCCGAAACTTTCTGAAACTGTGCAGTCTCGCGGGGCTCGGCTTTGCCGCCCCGGTCGGGATGTCGTCGCTGTTGCGAGCGAAAGAAACTGCCGCCGAATCGGCTGGATACGCCGGGCCGTTCTATGTCGTCTTCAATGCGTCCGGAGGTTGGGACACGACCTATCTGATGGACCCCAAAGGTGTCGAAGGGATCAATCGGCTCTACAAAGAGGGAGACATTCTCACGGCCGGCAATCATCGTTTCGCACCGATTGCCAAACACATCGAAAAGGGGATGAGTAACGAGGACTTCTTCGCCAAGTACAGCACTGAATTGCGAACGTTGAACGGGCTCGATTATTCCGTCAACAATCACTCGCCGAACGCTCGGTACATGGCAACCGGCAAGCTCGACAGCCTCGCCTATCCGACTTTTCCGGCACTCGTCGCGGCCTGTTACGGCGCGGAAGCTCCGCTGGCCTTTCTGACCTTCGGAAATTATTCGGCGACAGGCAACCTCGTGCCGATGTCGCGAGTCCCGTATTTGCACTCGATGAACCTGCTGGCGAAAGCGGATTACGTCGAAGGGAGCACGCATCCGTACCATGACCCGTTCGTCTCCGACCGCATCGAACGAGCGCTCGAAGAACAATTCCAAACCCGCGTCTCGGAAGCTCGACTCCCACGCGTCGAACGAAGTCAGAGCATGTTGTACTCAGCACAGGTCAACTCGAAAGCGTTGCAGCGCGTCGTCCCGTTCATCCCGAAAGAGCAGTCGA
Source organism: Planctomyces sp. (assembly GCA_031387195.1). GTDB lineage: Bacteria > Planctomycetota > Planctomycetia > Planctomycetales > Planctomycetaceae > SXKJ01. The sequence continues at coordinate 7,759 of JANNDA010001293.1, forward strand.
AAGAACGGTTGGCTCAACAAGCCGACATCGCACTGGCCGCGTTCAAAGCGGGAGTCTGTGTCTCCGCCAATTTTTCAATCGGCCAGTTCGACAGCCACAACAACAACGATCCCGACCAGATGAAGCTGATCCCCGAATTTCTCGCCGGCATCGACTACGTGATTCGCAAATCGGAAGAGTTGAAGATCCGAGAAAAGCTCGTCGTCATCATTCAAAGCGAAATGGGCCGCACGCCAACCTACAACAACGGCAACGGGAAAGATCACTGGTCGATCGGCTCAATCATGTTTCTCGGTCCCGGTATCGCAGGCAATCGCGTCATCGGAGCGACCGACGAAAAACAATTGCTCGTCCCGATCAACCCGAAGACGCTGGCCATCGACAAAGAGCAGGGCGTTCGCGTCCGCCCTGAGCACATTCACCTCGCCCTCCGCGAATACGCTGGCATCCAAGGCCATGCTTTCAGCAAACAGTTCCCGCTCGAAGTCGCCGCGAACGATCAACTCCGAGACTTTTGGAAGTAAGTCTATTGGGATTCTGTCCCGACCTTCGTATCTCGTTCCAAAACCAAGGTCGGGACAGAGTCCCAACCTACGAAAGCAACCGTGCTAGGAAAACTCTTGAACATCCCGGGGCTGCGACGAATCGGGCGTCTGCCCAGACAGTTACTCGCCATCAATCCATTCGACGGAGATTGTCGGCCAACGCGCGTGCCGCTTTTCAAACCGGGATCAGGTCGGTCATCGCTGCCGTTCCCCCATCCGTGGAACTTCGACCAACCGATCAGCATTCTCGAAACTTACTTTTGGGAAGCCGATGCCGAGCAAGGGCCAGGAAGACATAACCGTTATCTGGAGGTTCCCGGCTTTCCACCGGTCTTGGTCACTCGCGATCCGGGATTGATTCGGGCGATTACGACCGAGACGGGAGACGGGGTCGGTCAATTTGATCGCGACACGCTGCCTTCGACGGGCATCGCACGCGCGACGGGAAAGGACACGCTGTTGTTTGCCAACGGGCCTTCCTGGCGACGACAGAGGAAACTCGCGGCATCACCGTTTGGAAAGACAACGCTCTTTCAACCGGAGATGTTCCAAGAGTTCGCCGCCACGTTTCGAGACACCGTCACTCAGCGATTGGAAGTCCTGCGAAAACACTTGGAAAGCAGCGGCCAGAGTTCGGTGCGAATTCAGCTCGAACCAGAAATCAAAGCGGTGATGCTGGAGATGTTGACCAACAATTTCTTCGGCACAGCGATCCCTTACGAGCAGATCCGCAACCAATATGTGCCCGCGTTGGATCGTGTGATCAATCACATCGTCCGCGACACCGTGATGAATCGGTTGGGACTCCCGATCAGCAGGTTGCCCCGTTTCACCAAAAACATGGCTCAGATCCGAAGCAGTTATGACAGCTTTGAAGAACTGACGAATCTCGTGCTGGCGATGCGGCGCGAAGGTGGCGGACAGTGGAAACAGTTCAAGTCCGATGCTCCGGACGAGGCTCTGCGCAGCAACATCAAAGTGTTCTTGGCCGGTGCTCTGGAAGCGACGACCTCATACGCGACTTGGGCCATTTCGCACCTCGCACGCAATCCGTCGGCTCAAGAAAAGGTCTTTGGAGACGTCCAAGAGATTCACGACTACACGCCCGAAAATCTCGACAACGCGACGTACCTGGGTCACGCTCTGAACGAAACACTGCGACTGACTCCTTCGCTCTACTTTCTCCCGCGCCGAGCCACTGCGAATACTTGGGTCGAGACGGCGGATGGACGGAAGATGTTGATCCCGCACGGAACTCACATTCTTTTAGACGTCTGGCACGCGAATCGTCACGAGGATCACTGGGGCATTCAGGCCACCGGTTATCCGGCGCTCGACTTTGTTCCGGAACGCTGGGCCGACTTGGCAGCGCAGGGACGAGCGTCAAAAGACATTCTTCATTTTGGCTTCGGTCACGGTCCCCGTGTCTGCCCCGGAAAACATCTGGGCCAACTGGAGGTCGGCCTCGTCGTCGGGGCGTTCGTGAAGATGTTCAAATTCAAGAATGACAATCCAGACAACCCCGCCAGAGCCGGAGTCTCAACCAAGCCACTCGACGGCACTCTCGTTGATTTGGAATTGCGTCATTCGTAGTGCAGCCGCTCGCCTGAACCCGCGCCGCCACAGGCGACTCTGGCGGGCCGCCTGAGTGGTGCCGCAGACACATTCTCTGGAACTATAGAACCTTCAATCGGCCGTCGGTGATCGCTAAGCAGCCCTCGGCAAACAGTCGGATGGCTTCGGGATACGCTTCGCATTCGGCGGTAAAGACTCGCGCGGCGAGCGTGTCGGGGGTGTCTCCTTCGAGAACCGGAACCGCTCGTTGTACGACGATCGGGCCGTGATCGTATTCGTTGTCGGCGAAATGAACGGTGCAGCCGCTGACCTTTGTTCCGCGATCGAGCACCGCTTCGTGGACGTGATGCCCGTGAAAGCCGTGACCGCAGAAGGCGGGGATCAACGCCGGATGAATATTGAGCACTCGATGTTGATAGTCGGGTGGGATGTGAATCAGCGACAGGAAGCCCGCCAGCGTGACGAGGTCAACTTTCGCCGCTCGGCATTGGTCGAAGATCGCCGTGCTGAAACTCTCGACCGAATCGAATTGCTTGCGAGCGATGACTTCACACGGCAAGCCGGCGGTTCGAGCACGCTCGATTCCGGCGATCCCTTCGCGACTGGCGATGACGAGCGCGATCTCGGCGTTGAGTTCGCCCGCGCGAATCTTCTCCAGAAAATTGAGCATCGTCGTTCCGCCGCCAGAGATGAGCACGGCCAGCCGGATCGGCCGATCGAGCTTCGGCGATCGGAACGAGCGTGACGGATCAGTGGTTTTGGTGGGTGACGTCATGCGTGTTTTTCGGCGCTGAGGTTACAGAATCTGTCTGGTCGTGGCGTAGCCACAACACACTAACCCGAAGCGTCAGCGAGGGCGAATGCTCCAGAATGCTTCGCCACAAATAAAGCCGACTGAGCGTTCGCCCTCGTTGACACTTCGGGTTAGTGATCGGCAAATGAATTCGCGTCATCGCCAGACTCTGCGATCCGATGAATGGCCAAGCGGTCCTGCCGTGAACTTCTCCAGCAGATGATCGCGATGAGGACCGCAACTCCGGCGGGCAGACTGAAGATTGCTGTCGTAGATAGCCAATGAGTTCGTCTTGCGGGCGGATTCCATTCCAGCCGTTGAGCCAGAATCAACGGAGCGAATCGAGTCTGTCCCGTGCGGTCTTCGTAACCATAGCGTTTGAAGAAGTAGCCGGTGACCGACACGAAATCGACCAACTGATCGGGGCCGGTCGGAATGCCTGGAGGTAACTCCGAGCAAATGATGACCACGGGGTTCTGCTGCGATTCGCCGGCGTATAACCAGACCTCGTGTAGTTGCTGAAAGCGGTGAGCGTTCTCACCCGCCGAGAACGAAATGATCCGTCGCACGTGACCACGAAACGTGACCGGCTGGCCGTGATATGCCGCGGGGGCTCGGAACAAATCGACGAAGGTTGGGAACTCGGCGTCCGATTTGCGGAAGTAGAAGCTGTAGCTCGGATCGTTCTTCACGACAGTGACCCGATCTCGTTCAAAACGCTTGGCGGCGGCCTTCAATGCTTGCAGTGGCAACTGACGCGCGTGATTCAGGATCGCGAAGTAACCGACACCCTCTTCGGGTCGCACGCTGCGCGACAGCAGTCCGGTCTGCGGATGCTGTGTGTCAGTCAGCCAGCTTGGGTCGAGTACCGTTTGATCGACGGCGGATGAAGTTTCTGCGGCCAGCGTCTCCTGACAAAAAACAAATGCCAGAATGAATGCGCTCAGCGCACACGCACCAAGGGGGACCGATACGCGGGGCGTCCTTTTTGAAGCTTCGCTATTCCATCCGTAGTTCGGCTTTGCCATCCGTAGGAAGTCAAAACTTCGGGGACTTCCTATGGATGGCAAAGCCGAACTACGGATGAAGAGATCCAGCGCTTGATCTTGGCAACTGAGCAACATGTTTTCTCCCAGGCTCGCTCTCAATAACCCGCCGGCTTGCCACCTTTGCGAAAATCGCTGGCGGCGCGAAGGCCATCCGGAGTCCGTGAGACTGCTTGGCAGGTGGCGCTCGCACTCCGTTTGTGAAGTGTGTGACCGAAGGGTTTCAGCGGGTCATTGAGTTCTTGATACAGACGCGGTTCGAGGTCGAGCACGTCGGGCAGCCATTGATGATGCAGTCGCGGTACACGCACGGCGACAGCGGGCGTTTGATTTCGGCGAGTCAGGTTCATCAAGACTTGCGTGGTCGCCGTGATGATTCGCGGGCCGCCGGATGCGCCGACAGCGAATACCGCCTTGCCCTTTTTGATAATGATTGTCGGCGTCATGCTGGAGAGTGGTTTCTTGCGCGGGGCGATCGCGTTCGCGGAACTCTGCATCAGTCCAAACGCATTCGGCTGACCGGGGACGGCGGCGAAGTCGTCCATTTCATTGTTTAACAGGATGCCGAACTTCGGTTCGACGATCCAACTGCCGTATTCGGTGTTGATGGTTTCGGTACACGCCACTGCGTTTCCATCACGGTCGATGATCGAAAAGTGCGTCGTGCCCGAATCGTTCACCGGCGCGAAACGGCCGTAACTCTTCGTCGGCTGAGTTCGCTGGAGATCAACGCGAGCGGCCAGTTCGCGAGCGTGTTCGCGGCTGATCAATCGCTTGGTCGGGACATCAACGAAGTCGGCGTCGCCGAGAAATTCCGCTCGATCGGCGAACGCGTGCTTGAATGCTTCAGTCAGACGATGAACAAATTCGGGACTGTCTGCCTGGAGTCGATCAATCGCGTTGGCCGGATCGCGTGCGTCCAACTCATCGAGAATTTGTAGCGTGGTCAGCAGCGCGATTCCGCCGCTCGACGGCGGGGGCATCGTGAGGACGTCAAAGCCGTGATACTTCAGCGTCAACGGTTCGCGCTGCACCGGCTGCATGTCGTGCAGATCAGCGGCGGTGAGCAGCCCGCCGTGCTGTTGACTGACTTTGACCAACGCTTCGGCGACTGGACCGGCATAAAACCCGGCCGCTCCGCGCGCGGCGATTTGTTCCAGTGCCGGAAGCTGCGGCGAAGTGACCGTGTCGCCTCGTTTCACGGACTTGCCGTCATTGAGATACGTGTCATGAAACGTAGCGAACCGCGAGCGAAAATCCTTGGGCCAGTTCTGCCACGTCTTCTGAGCCGCTCGTTGCGTCGTCACAAAATGCGAATCCGCTGGAACACCGTCGCGAGCCAGTCGGATCGCCGGCGCAAGGACATCGGCGATCGGCAGTCGTCCGTACTTCTCCACCGCGAGGCACAAACCGGCAACATGCCCCGGAACGGCGGCAGCCAACGGGCCACGCACGCTGCGCATCGGTAATCCCTTCTCGTCGTCTGTCACCTTCTGGGCATCGTCGGCGAACATCCCGGCGGTCGCTTTGAACGGCGCTCGTTCGCGGTAATCGAGCACACGGCAACGCTGCTCTTTCGCATCCCAGATCATCATGAAGCCGCCGCCACCCAGCCCGGAGCTTGCTGGACGCAACACCGACAAGGCAAACCCGACCGCCGCTGCCGCATCAACGACGTTGCCCCCTTTTCGCAGAATCTCGATCCCTACTTCGCTTGCGAGCGGATGATCGGCGGCAACAGCCGCGTGTGGATAAACGGCGTCCTGCTGATCAGTCGGTTCGTCCCCCAGGCTGTGCGTGCTGACGGCAACGACCGCCGCAATAACGATGAGCACAAATTTGAGATTTGAAATTTCAAATCGGACATTTCTCGGCCATTGAGATTTTGTCATCACCCGTTCTCCCACGTTGTGTCTCTTCATCGACGCACTCATAATCCGCGCGGACCAGGAACTGCAACTACGTAGCCGTCACCC
>JANNDA010001310.1:0-1601 GCA_031387195.1 Planctomyces sp.
GGCGACTCGCCTGAACAACACTGGTTGAAACCATCCTTGTCCGAGAGCCGGATGCGGGAAATCCGCCCGTCCGGTTCGATGAGCGGGAGGTGGAAACGGCACACACCGCGCCACCTCTCGACTCTACGCGTGACGAGCCGAACGCTCAAAAACACTCCGACTCCAAAACGATCGGCACTCATAACGCCGGACTCCCGCGCAGCGGTTTCGAGAAATGCACATACTCGTTCTTCCCCAACCGAGCCTTCGACCCGTTCGCCGCGATGTACCGCCGATAATACTCGAACTGCTCAATCGAGCGAATCAGATGATCGAAGCCATCCTGTTGCCAGAACCGGTCTTTGCGTTTGAGTTCTCGGTTGATCTTCACCGCTTGGAAGTGTTTCCAAGACTCGCATTGATCCAGCATGCCGTCTTTGTCTTTGAACGCAGCCAGCAGATGAACGTGATTCGGCATGACGACGAAGTCGGTCAGGTCGTAGCGGTCGCCATCGAAGTGCGGCAGGCTGTCGGAAACGATCTTCGCCAGATCGGGGCGTCGTAAGACGCATTCTCCGTGGCAAGCGTCCAACTCGTCATGCCAGCGATCGGAGAACAGGCGATAGAACTCGATTTGCGCGGCGCGAGGCAGCGCGGCCAGCTTGTCTCGCCAATCGGGGGTGTTGCCTTCGATACCGTGACGAAAGAGCCAAGTGTGGCGTTCGGCTCGCCAGCGTTTCAGGACATCGGCGGGGATCGAGTCGTCGGTTCGCCAAGTGATGAAGGCGACGACGCCGGGCTGTGACCAGTGCGGGAGTTTGCGGTCGATGATTTGGTAGTCGGCGGTTGGGTCGAAGACGTTGAGATCGGGGGAGAAGTTTGGCGTGGACATGTTTCGTTGTCCGTGAGGGTTGATTGAGAATAGAGAGTCGGCGAAGCGTTCGGCTCATCACGCGGAGCGTGATGGCTACGTAGCCGTCACCGCTCCGCGTGACGAGCCGGGCGTTCAATCGACATTCCAACGCGAACAAACACGTCTGACAACATTCACAGATTCTCTGATCATCATCGTCGAATGACGTTCGGCTCGTCACGCGTAGAGTCGAGAGGTGGCGCGGTGTGTGCCGTTTCCACCTCCCGCTCATCGAACCGGACGGGCGGATTTCCCGCATCCGGCTCTCGGACAAGGATGATTTCAACCAGTGTTGTTCAGGCGAGTCGCCCACGGAAGGTTGCGGGTTCGCACAGAGAGTCGGATCAGACCAAGGGTTTGATACAGATACTCGTCGGGGAAGCGTGCGGTTCCACGACTCGGCTCTTGATGCTTCGCTCGCAACCACTGACGCAGCCGGTTCGTGACGTGGTGATCCACGGCACGATAGGCTTTGCTCACCGGACCCAGCCGGAAGTAGTTCGCCCAGCCCCGCAGTTGGCGGTTCAGGCGATCCACGATCTCGGTCACGTCCTGGAGAGTCTTGTTGCGGCCGGTCTGTTCGCTGATGGATTCGCAGAGCTTTTGGACCTTCTTCCGCGAGGGTCGAGTGCCCAAATAGGCTCGGCCAGTCTGCGGCGAATAGCACCGTCCGAACGTGTAACCCAGGAAGTCGAACGTTTCCGCTGGG
>JANNDA010001012.1:0-6256 GCA_031387195.1 Planctomyces sp.
CGGTGCAACTCAACGGCCTCGCGGAGGGAACGCAGCACGACCAACTGAATGTCACCGGCACGGTGGTCTTGGCCGGGAACCTCAATGTCTCGCTGGGTGCGGGATACACGCCCAACGTCGGCAACACATTCAAGATCCTCAACAACGATGGATCCGAGGCCATTTCCGGAACCTTCAATGGACTTGGCGAAGGAGGATTGTTCTCGGTCGGCAGTGAGGTGTTTCGGATCAGCTACGTTGGGGGAACGAACAGCAACGACGTCACATTGACTCGCGTGGCGGCAGGGATTTGGGACGGCGGTGGATCGGACAACAAGTGGCAGACGGCGGACAATTGGGTGGGGAACATTGCTCCGGTATCGGGAGCCAACTTGATCTTTGCATCGGGCGCACCGCAATCCACGAACGAGAACGATTTCGGGGCGGGGTTTGATTTTGGTTCGATCTTGATCACAGGGAGTGGTTACAGCCTGAGCGGGAATTCGATCGACTTGTTCGGTTCGGTGACGTCGAACGGGACGGGGAACACGTTTGGCGTGGGGGTGACGTTGGGATCGAATGGTGGTTTCTCGCACACCGCGACCGGGACGTTTACGGTCAGCGGCTCGGTGAACACGAACGGTAACGGCCTGAGCGTGAATACGGCGAACAGTTCAGGGACGACATTATTCAGCGGGGAGATTGAGGGGACGGGGAGCGTGACGACGGGTGGCAGCGGGATCACGGCGTTGTCGGGCGAGAACAGCTATTCGGGGACGACGACCGTGACGAGCGGAACGTTGGCGGTGCGTCACAGCCAAGCGTTGGGCAGTGGCGATGGTTTGGCGGCCACGGGGACATCGGTGACCGGTTCCAGTGCGATCGTCCAACTGGAGAATGGCGTCACGGTGGCGAACGAGCAGCTCAGTTCACCGAGCGGGATCTTGTTCAATTTAGCGAGCATCGGAACGGGAACGACAAACGCTTGGAATGGGACCATCGCCGGTGGATCACAGATCAATTTCGCCGCCAATTCCAACAACCACACGTTGCAGATTGGTGGGAGCGTTTCCACGAATTTCAGTTCGGTTCGGGTGACTGGTTCCGGTGCGACGAGCATCGTGCAATTCAACGGCACGTTTTTGAATGTCGGTCAGTTGTCGATTTCATCGGGTATCGGCGAGCTCAATAACAGTGTGACGACATCGTCGCCGCCGTCGATCAACTCTTCCGGCACTCTCGCAGGAACCGGAACGCTGACCTGGACGAGCACGGCCGCAGCGACCGTTTCCAGTTCCGCCGGGATCAATCCGGGAACGAGCACGACGACGGGAATTCTGAGTATGGAGGACGTGGCGTTCACGTCAGGCAGTAGCCACTTCACGGTGCAACTCAACGGCCTCGCGGAGGGAACGCAGCACGACCAACTGAATGTCACCGGCACGGTGGTCTTGGCCGGGAACCTCAATGTCTCGCTGGGTGCGGGATACACGCCCAACGTCGGCGACACGTTCAAGATCCTCAACAACGATGGATCTGATCCGATCAACACGACGTTCAACGGGCTTCCCGATGGCGGACTGGTGAATTACGGAGGGAACATCTTCCAGATCAACTACTTTGGAGGTTCGGACAGCAACGACATCGTTCTCACCGCGCTGGCGATCAACCATTTTCCAACCGGGGCAGCGCAAAGTGTCAGCACGAATGAAGAGGCGGCGCTCGGTATTACTTTGACCGGCAATGATCTCGACGGCGATGCGATCACGTTCTCGATTGTGACTGCTCCGACGCATGGAACGTTGACTGGCAGCAGTGCCAATCGGACTTATACGCCGACGACCAATTACAGCGGGTCCGACAGCTTCGTCTTCCAGGTCACGGACTCTCAGGGAGGGACGGGAACGGCGACGGTGTCGATCACCGTCAACCCGATCAACGATCTGCCGACGCAGGTCAATTTGTCCGCGACGTCCATCGCTGAGAACAGTTCCGTCGGCACTTCCGTCGGAACGCTGAGCACGACGGACCCCGATGTTGGGTTTGGGGACACGTTTGGTTACACGTTCGTCACCGGCACTGGAGACGCCGATAACGCGTCGTTCACGATCGCTGGCGACCAACTGAAATTGGGCTTCGTCCCTAATTTCGAGAGCGACAGCAGCTACTCGGTTCGGATTCGTTCCACGGATTCCGGCAGCCAATTCGTCGAACGGACCTTCACAATCAGCATTACGAACGTGAACGAAATCCCGACGGCACTCGCCTTGTCGGCGAACTCGGTCACGGAAAACGTCGCGAGTGGAACGGTCATTGGAACATTTAGCACGACCGACCCTGACGCGAGTGGGACGTTTACGTACTCGTTGGTTACGGGTAGCGGCAGCACGGACAACGGCTCGTTCATGATCGACGGCGATCAGCTCAAAATCGACATGGTGCCCGACTTCGAGAATCAAAGCAGCTACAGCATCCGCGTTCGCACGACCGACCAAGGGAGTCTGTCGTTCGATCAGGAATTCATCATCTCCGTGACAGATCAAGAAGAAGCTCCCACGGCCATCGCTCTGTCGTCAAACACCATCGCCGAGAACGTAGCAGTCGGCACGGTCGTGGGCACTTTCTCCACGACCGATGACGACACTGGTGAGACATTTACTTACACGTTCGATTCGGGTTTGGGAGACACCGACAACGCGGCATTCACAATTGATGGGGACCAGTTGAAGTTCGCTGTCGTTCCGGATTTTGAAGCGCAGGACACGTATCTCGTGCGAGTCCGCTCAACCGATAGCGACGGACTGTTGATCGAAGCGATGTTCACGATCAACGTCACGGACGTTGAAGAAATCCCCCCAACTATCACAGGCACCACACCGTCGCTTGTTGGTGGAACGCTGGCTGCGGGAGCGACCTCGTTAGATGTCACGTTCAGCGAAGTTGTGGTGGGAGCCGCCAACTCGGCGAACTACGAACTGCGGCGAGCGGGGGCGGATGGGCTGCTCGGAAACGGTGATGACCCGGTGATCTCGATCACGTCGGTGAGCTACGCCGGCGCGACGAACACGGCGACGCTGAACTTCGCGGGGTTGGTGGAAGATGTCTATCGACTGACGATCAAAGACACGATCACCGACGTGGCGGGGAACGCGCTGGATGGGGATGGTAATGGAACGGCGGGGGGCAATACTCAGCGGGATTTTGTCGCCGTGCCGTCCGGCGTGATGAGTTTTGGAACGGCAACGGCCGTCGCGAGCGGCCTGGGTTCCCTGGAAGCGGTCAAGGTCGGGGACTTTAACAACGACGGTCATGCCGACCTCGCGGTGGTCGGTTACGCCGCCAGCGCGGTTTACATCCTGTTGGGTAATGGCAGCGGAGGGTTCACGACCACCGGCTTCTCGTCAGGTGGTTCGGGGCCGATTTCCTTGACGATTGCGGACTTCAATAACGATGGTCGTTCTGACATCGCCGTCGCAAACCTTGGCGGCAGCGTGCATCTCCTGCTTGGAAATGGTGCGGGGGGATTCACGTCGGGAACCACTCTTTCATCGGGCGGAAGCGGGCCCTACGTCATTGCGGCGGATGACTTCAACAATGACGGAAAACAGGACTTGGTGATTGCAAACTATGGAAGCAACAACGTTCATTTGTTACTTGGAAACGGGAGCGGTGGCTTCACAGTTGGGACCACTGTTAGCTCGGGTGGGGCTGGACCGTTGGGCCTCGCCGTTGGCCATTTCAACGGTGACAGCCTTCCGGATGTCGTTGTGTCCAACGACATCAGCGGCACGATTCAAATCTTGCTAAGTACCGGGAGCGGCACCTTCACATCCGGAGCGAACGTCAGTTCGAATGGGGGCAACCCTCGCGGCGTCATCACGAGTGATTTCAATAGCGACGGCCGGGATGACATCGCGGTCGTGAACGCTCTTAGCAATACGGTGCGCATCCTGCTTGGGAATGGGAGCGGTGGAGTGGGCACCGGTTTCACGATCAGCACGGGTGAAACACTTCCCACAGGCATCACCGCAGGGGACTTTAACCTGGATGGGATCACCGATCTCGCCGTCGCCCACTTCAACGGCAACGATCGTGTGAGCATTCTGATCGGGGCGGGAGACGGCAATTTCAGTAGCGGTTCCCTGCTCACCACTGGAGGATCATCGACGGATTCTAGTTTTGAATCAGTCGCCGCCGGTGATTTCAATCACGACGGGCGCGACGATTTGGTGGTAACGGGATTTGGGTCTGGGACAGTTTACCGATTGCTGAATACCACGCCGCTCGCGTCATCAGCCATCACGTCGCCGAATGGTTTTGTCTTTGATATTCAGACGGCCGATTCGGGAACAGGTCAGTTGATTCAAGGAACCGGCAATGCGTTTGATGGCTTGAATCGACTCGAAGTGAATGGAATAGACTACACGCCGCCAACTTCGCCGGCTGTTGTTTTCAACCCTGCGATTCCGACCTTTGGAAGTGCCACGACCGTCGCGAGCCTTCCGAGCAATTTGGAAGCGGTCAAGGTCGGGGACTTCAACAACGACGGGCGGGCTGACCTCGCTGTCGCCGGGTACAGCGCATACGCCGTTTACATCCTGTTGGATAACGGTGTCGGTGGATTCACGACCACAAGCTTCTCTTCCGGTGGGGCGTATCCCATCTCATTGACGATTGCCGACTTCAACAACGACGGCCGTTCAGACATCGCGGTCGCGAATTACAACAGCAACAGCGTACATCTCCTGCTGGGAAATGGCGTGGGCGGATTCGCGTCAGGAACGACTCTTTCATCCGGTGGAAGTGGGCCGTTCGTGATTGAGGCGGATGATTTCAACAGTGACGGAAAACAAGATCTGGTAGTCGCAAACGCGAATAGCGGCAGCGTTCATTTACTGCTTGGAAACGGGAGCGGCGGTTTCGCGGTGGGGACCACGGTGAGTTCCGGCGGAGGAAGGCTATTGGGTCTCGCAGTTGGCTATTTCAACAGCGATAGGCTTCCGGATGTCGTCGTATCCAACCAAGACAGCGGCAATATTCAGATTCTGCTGAGCACTGGGAATGGCACGTTTACATCTGGAGCCACCGTCAGTTCGGGTGGGTCTGCTCCTCGTGGCGTCGTCACAGATGACTTCAATCAAGATGGCCGGGATGACATTGCCGTCGTAAACCACAGTAGCAATACCGTTCGCGTACTGCTGGGAAACGGGACTGGTGGAGTCAGTACCGGTTTTACGATCACCACCGGTGAACAAGGACCGGATGCCCTCTCCCTGGGCGACTTCAATTTGGACGGGATCACTGATCTCGCAGTGTCCCATTTTTACGGGAATGATCGCGTCAGCATTCTACTTGGCGCAGGCGACGGGTCGTTCAGTGCAGGTCCACTCTTGAATCTCCCGGCCGGTTCATCATCAGATCCCGATTTTGAAGCGATTGCCGTCGGGGATTTCAACCGCGATGGCCGCAGTGATTTGCTGGTGACGAGTTTCAGCCGCGGTGAGGTCTATCGTTTGCTCAATACCACGCCCTCCGCGTCGCTGGTGACTCCAACGCAGACTTTGTCGGGATTGAGCGTTCATCGTGAAATCACCGTGCCGACGACCGGAGGCCAGGACTTCGCTCGAACGATCGATGTGTTCCATAACCCGACCGGTAGTGCGATCACGACGACAGTCACTGTCGTTGGCAACTTGGGGAGTGACGCGGCAACGACCGTGTTCGGCTCGGCAGATGGCGACACGGACGTGGAAGTCACCGACGCTTGGATCGGCACCGATGACGCCGACGGGACCGGGACTCCGGCGATTGTGCATTACATCCACGGGCCAGCGGGGTTGGTGCCGACGGCGGTGGAAGTGATCGGCGACAATGTCCGTTGGACGTACGACATCACGGTCGATCCGGGTGAGACACTGCGGTTGGCTCATTTCACGATCCTGGCCACCTCGCAAGCCGATGCGGTAGCGGCGGCCAATGTGCTTGTGACAGCGGACGGATTTGGCGGTCAAGCGGCGGCGTTCTTGACTCAGGCGGAAATCGACTCGCTGGCCAATTTCACGTTTTCCACTTTGTCGGCCAGCCTCGTCGGCAGCACTCTGACAATCAGCGATGCTAATAGCGTGGGCAGACACAACCACCTGAGCATCAGCGTGAGTGGCACGGACCTCGTCATTACAGACACCAACGAGAGATTCGATTCTGCACCTATCGGCGGCTCACTGAGCAACGACAAGAAGACGCTCACCATCCCGCTCAGTACGATCGCCAATCTGAC
>JANNDA010001333.1:0-4988 GCA_031387195.1 Planctomyces sp.
TCGACCGCCAAAAATAGTGACTCACACTGTCCGTGAAATGCCGAGCACCTCATCCAGCCTGTCAGATTCACTGCGAAATGACAGGCTGGAAGCCTATCCCACGGCCTACTTTTCAATGCGGGTCCACTTAGTCAGGCATTCGGCACGTTGACGATCAGCGCCGAGCTTGCAACATGCACTGGTATCGCAGACACGAACACCGCCGGGATCACGCGCGTCAGGAGCGGCAATCGCGATTTCAACAACTGGCGCGTTTCCAACAGTGTGGTTGTCACGAAGCTGGCTCCGGCTTGTTCGAGTCGCTCGCGGTCAATCTTGCTATGACGCTGCTGACCCCATCGTCCCACGATAATCAGGATCTCGGGCGAGGCGTCGCGCAGACGCTTGCATAAGTAACGTGCGTGAGACAGGCCACCCGGAGGCAATGACGCAATGCAGATGACAGCCGGCGGATCATCGGCGACACGGGCCGCCAGTTCTGATGTCAATGTCTCCAACGCAGTCACTTCCAAATCCCAATCAGTCGGGTCGAGTAGCTGCCGCAGCATCTCCAGCCCGACACGGTCTGTTTCATCTGTGGCAGGGCAACCAAGAATCTTGATGGGCACGATTGCCACATGAGGAATCACGCTCGGATCAACCGGAGTGCGAACCTGTTGCTCCACCTTGTCTGCAGACGCTGACTGGCGGCACCGATCGGCCTGACGCAAGGATTCTCGCATCCCCTCCAGAACCGTTCGCTGATCCTCGTCAGTCAAATAGTCTTGTTGAACATCCCGCTTTGCATAATTCAGCGCGGGGACCAACATCTCATCGTAGACCTCATCGGGGGAAGATCTCTTCATGCGCTGCAGGACGAGCGTGGCCGCTTCTTGTTGATTACCCAGCATCAGTCGCTGATAAAGGCCCACATGCGCGCGGAGCGCCGGGACATCGCCGAGCAACAGATTCAGGAATCCAAGCTGCGGGATATTCTTGCCGAGCACCACCAGGCAGACCGCAAACGGTGCCGACAACACCAAGCCGATCGGCCCCCACAGGTACAGCCAACAAGCCGCCGAGATCAACAAGGCTGTAGGAGAAACGCCGGTGCTGTGGCCGAATGCCAAAGGCTCGACCACGTTGTTGCAGACCAACTCCAGGACCAAGACGTAACCGAACACCGCCAGTGGTTGTCCCCAACCTTCAAACGTCGCGAGGCTCATGACGATTGGAAACAGAGCACCAATCCACGGACCGATGTAGGGGATGAAGCGCAACCCGGCCGCGAGGAATCCCCACAGAAGAGCATACGGCACTTGGAGCATCAACAATCCCGCAGTCAGCACGATGCCAAAGCCACCGTTGACCAAAGCCACCATCACGATGTAGCGACTAACGCGATCGGTGATATCTTCCAGGGCTTTGCTCGTGAGCGCGAGCCGTGCCTTGCCGGCCAGTAACACGATGCGGTCGCGTAAGTCATCGCGTCCCATGAGAAAGAACACGAGCAGGATCAGCGCGAAGGCCAGAGTGGCGAGAACTTCAATCGCGGAGCCGAGATAGCCCGTGAGACTTCGCCACGGTGTGGACTTCGTTCGAAAGTGAACCGCTTCCGCAGGCGATTCGGAGATGACATTTGCGAGCTTCGCCCCCTCGTCCAGTATCGAAGGCTCGCCATGAGAAGGCCGTTGAAGCTCCTGACTGATCTCTTCAACCATCGCCTCGAACTGGCCGATCAGCGGGCCAGAACCCAACTGTCGCAACGTATTCACCTTCGCCTTGATATTGGCGGTGTTTTGCGGAATTTCCGCCAACATGCCACCCACTTGTCGCGTCACCATCCAGCCCAGGCCCATCATGGCGATGCCTGCGGTCGAGACCGCCACCATCACGGAAAACACCAGACCGAGTCGTCGCCGCTGCAAACTTCTGACGATGGGGTTCAACAGGAAGGTCAAGAGTACTGCGAGCGCGATGGGCACGAGAACGGGACGTCCCCACTGCAAACCTAACACGACCACCAACCCCACGATCGTTCCGGTCAGCAGGATCACAGCGCGTTGCCACATCGGAATCGGATGGACTCTGGTTACGGTTGTTGCCTTCACGTCATTACCTTGAGCAGTTCAACTGCGACTTCCCGTTGGTCACGCATGGCTTGGCGGATCATCTCCGGCATCCGTGCTGCCATTTGCGTCCGAAACTGGTTCATTGCTGCCGGCGCTTTCGCCGCTAACTCAAGTGGCGGATCAGGGAGGTCGGCAATGGTTTCTTCGGGGGTGTCGAGCAACGTGAGTTCCCCAATGGCCAGTTGCTGAAGAACACTGAGGATTGCATCGGTGAGGACTTGGTTGTGCTTCCGGTTGGTGCCATGAACGTGCTCGGCAGCCATCACGCCCAAAGCAAACGCAACTTGCAGTTTCGCAGTCATGGTGACATCTCCTTCGCGAGCCTACTTGAACTTCGCAGCGGCATTGGTCAGACCGCCTTTCAAGTCGTGCCAAGCATTTTCCAATCCGATTTTGAGGCTCTCCCAGGCAGCCCCGCTGGACTGCTTCAGTTCATGCAACTTTTCACGAACCGAGGTCTGCTTCGTGCGCAACGATTCGAGTTGCTCGTAGTACTGAATCTTGACCTGCGCCTGAGCTTGTTCGGCTTTGGCTTCGAGTTGCAGGATCTTCGCATCCCACTCTTTGAGTTCCGCTTCGCGGTTCGCCAGATAGGCTTCCTTCAGTCCCATGATTCGTGTCCTTTGATCTTGAGTTCTCGAACTAATTCTTCTTGGCACCCATCACGATCATCACGGCTCCGCAGGCCATCCCAATGCCACCGAAGATCGGCGACAATGGCACGGTCTGTTTCCGGTCCGCTGTCACGGTGACAGGACCAACCTCGACGACCGTTTCTCGCTTGCCGTAGGTGAATCCTCCTGAAAGAAGTGCCGCCGCCCCGAGGACGACCAAGAGGACTCCTATCACAATCAATGGTGTATTGCGCATCGCCTGATTCCTTGAAAAATGACTAGCAAACTCTCTCGCTCGTCCGCGCGCTCAGTCTCGTCGGCGACGATTCAAGAGGTTGAGGAGTGCGACGAACAACGCGGCTCCGATGATGGACCAGACAATCGGAAATGACTGGCCTCCGAACTGGATGGCCAGAATCTCCCCCAGCCCCAAGACGCGGCCGAGCCATGTCCCCAGGATCGCTCCGACGAAGCCCAGCGCAATCGACACCAGGCAGCCACCCCGGGAATAGCCGGTGAGCGCCTGAGCGACGCTTCCGCAGATCCCCGCAACCAGCAACAGCAACAACAAACTACCGAGTGTCATTGGACCACCCTCGCTTTCTCAAAGTTTCCAACCTGCGCACGACCGAGCCTTAACGACCGAGCAAGATCAAACTACCGGCCGCGACCGCCAGCACTGCCAAGATCGAGCCCATGTTCGCAAAGCTGATATTCACAAAAGGCAGCAAGCCCGTGACGACGAGCCAGATGCCCAACAACAGCATGCCCAAGTTTTTTGTTCCCAGCCATTTCATGGCGATACTCCTTCTGAATCCCACAAGGTGGTAGTTAGTAATTCGTGATCACCCAAATGCCAAAGTGAACGACCTCCGTCGCCCCTCGCGCCTTGGCCGTCTCGGCGACTTGGTTAGCGGTTTCTGGCTCAACAACGGCGGCGAAAACAATCCGCCCGTTTTTGACCGCATCGAGATAGCGATGAACCATTTCGGCTTCCATGTCACCCAGGAAGCAATTCGCGACGGCGTCTTGCTCGCTTTCCAGAACCTTGATTCCTTCGGCCCCGGCCAAAACCTCGAATTCCTGCACCCCCTGCTTTGACAACGCCTCGGAAACGGCCTGAAGCTGGTCACGGTTTTCGACGATGCCGATGACTTTTCCGTAGGGCGTTTTCTCCGGCTCAACGACGGCTGATTCATCTTCCGTTTTCATGACGTGTCTCCATTGACTGAATCAAGAAGTTTTCCTCAGCGACGACGGAGTGTGTCTCCACTTGGGGCCGCTAAGGCGTGACCTTTTCTTCCTTCGTATTGCCGGTCAGCTCTTTGGCCTTGTCCTTCACGGTCAGGGCATCTGCTTTCACTTTGTCGGGGTCTACCGTCAGGTTGACACCAACTTTGTGGCTCACGGCCTCGCGACCTCCCGACACGGTGAACCAGCCTCGGTAATAACCGAGGCTGACCACGATGACCGCGAGCACGATCAGTAACGAACAAAATCTCTTCATGACGTTTTCCTTCTCGATGAGGTTGATCGGTGGCGTTTCTCATCAGCCAATACGGACATGGCCCAGCAGCATCAAGATGACCAGGATCAAAAGCACCGTGCCGAGTCCGCCGCTCGGCGCGTAGCCCCAGTTACGGCTATGAGGCCACCGTGGAATGGCACCCAGAAGCATCAGAATCAGAATGACGAGCAGAATGGTTCCCAACATGACAGTTCTCCTTCGTGAGTGGATCGAGCGCAACCGCCCTCGGGGGCAATGCGCATCTCGGAATCAAGGCACAGTTTTCAGTAGCACGAGCCTCGTGGAGCGATGTGTCTCGCGCGGTTGATGTGGTGTGGACCGCCGAATGCGTGTCGTCTAGGCGGTCTTCTGCTTGCCTCACAGTAGGTTGTGGAAATGGCGGCGATGACGGCATCCCTGAGATCTCGCCACGCATCCTCCACGCCCATCGTCGGATCATCTCCGGCCCAGGCGGTGTCGCTGACGGCATGCAGTTCTCGAAGCCTCGACTCCGCTTTTTCGCGCGTCGCCTGCAAACCGTGGATCGCCTCGTAGTAATGGACGGCGACATTCTCCGTGGTCTTGTCCGCGTATTCCGTCAGTCTGGCGATCTCCAGATCCAACGCATTCAATGACGCGCCTCGTCTCGCGATGTAGGTTGCCTTCGTGATCATGATGTGTTCTCGCTCAAAGGGGATATTTCTTGGGGAGTAGAAACAAAGATGAGCATGTCTCCGTCTGTCATCGATTATCTGA
>JANNDA010001378.1:0-1574 GCA_031387195.1 Planctomyces sp.
GTGTCACCCATCGGGCCTTTTGTCCGGCCGTTGCCTTCAGGCTCGGCAGAGGAAGTGCCATGACGCTGATATTGATGGTTGTTTTGGCGAGCTTGGTCGGCTCGTTCGTGTGTTCGCTGTGCGAGGCGTCTCTGTACGCCGTGACGCCGACGCAGGTCGAGGTGTTGCGTCGCCGACGGATTCCGGGGAGCGACCGCTTGGCCAAGCTCCGGCGGCGAATCGACGAGCCGATTGCCGGAATCGCCGCGTTCAACTCACTGGCTCAGACGGTCGGCGCGGCTTGGACGGGAGCGCTGCTGGGCGAGTTGTATGGCCATGCGTGGTTGGGACTCTTCGTGGCGCTGTTTGCGTTGACCATGTTGTTGCTGACGGAAATCGTCCCCAAGGGAGTAGGTGTCGCTTGGGCTGGATCGTTGGCTCCGCGGCTCGCTTGGGTGATGCAAGGCATGGTCTGGCTCGTTTACCCGCTGGCTGCAGTGTGCCGCTGGCTGACACGCAAGATCACTCGTCGCGCACCCGGCCAACAGCCAACCGAAGAAGAAGTGCTCGTCATGGCAGACTTAGCCGCGCAAGGCGGGACGATCTTGCCGGACGAACTGCGGTGGGTGGAAAACGTCCTGCGGTTGAACGACATCACCGTGCATCAGTTGATGACTCCACGCCAAGTGGTGTTCTCGCTGTCCGCCGAGTTGCGATTGGATTCCGCCGAACTGCTCGGCGAGCGGCTGGTCCATAGCCGCATCCCGGTCACGGAAGGCAAAGATCTTGACAGAGTGATCGGGGTCGTCCAGCGGCGGACCATCTTGGATCACATGATCCGCCAGGACTGCGCCAAGACGATTCGCGAGTTGATGCGTCCGGCTTTGCTGGTGCCTGAGAACTGGGGCGGCCATCAACTGCTGGATCGCCTCATGGCCGAGCGTCAGCATCTCGCGGTGGTCACTGCCGCGCACGGGCACGTTGCCGGCGTGGTGACCTTGGAGGACGTCTTGGAATACATGCTCGGCCGGCCGATCGTCGGCGAGCATGATGTGCATCCCCAAATGCGCGACATGGCGGACGCCCGCCTGCGTTTTCATGGCACCGCAACGGACGATTGACGCGCTGTTCACGACCATCCGCCCGCTGCGGATTCCACCATGCTCGAAGGTGAAACCATTTTTGAAAGGAACAATTTCATGAGCGACTCTGATGTGAAAGAACAAGCGATTCGTGAACTGGCCCATGAACTGTGGCAAAGAAGTGGTTGTCCCACGGGGGACGAGGACCATTACTGGTACGAGGCGGAACGGACGCTGAAGGCTGCGACAGCGCCGGCCGCTTCCGAGAGTTCAGAAAAAAACAATGACGAATGACGAATGACGAAGAGTACCTCGCGCGGTGTGTTCTGGGAGACTTGGCGAGCCGGGCGGCGTCAGCCCCCGGACAATTTGAGATTTGAGATTTATGCAGGCTGCTTTTCTATGAAGTTGAGTTTTGTTTTAGGCGCTGCCGGATACACTCCCCGGAAAATTGAAACCACTTGTTCTATTACGTTAGAGAATGGTGCAATCACTTTAAGTCACCTGGAAGTG
>JANNDA010000006.1:0-1766 GCA_031387195.1 Planctomyces sp.
GTCGTTCCCCCCGTCCCCCAAATGACCAATGATCAACGACCAATAACCAACGACCAATTCTTCCTACCCCTCTCCCCTTCGCTCCCTCGGTTGACGTCTCGCCCTCAACTCGGAGAATCCCCCCGTCAGCAATCAGAACCAAAACTCCGAGAGGCATCATGAAGAAGAATCCGGTCAAAGCGGCGTTGAAGGCGGGGAAACCACAAGTCGGTACTTGGTTGTCGTTGGGCAATGTGTTCGCGAGCCGGTTCATGGCTCGCTCTGGGTTCCCGTGGCTGACGGTTGACTTGGAACATTCGCCAATCGACTGGTCCGACGCGGCGATGTGCTTTGCGTCGATTGCCGAAGCTGGCTGCGTGCCGCTCGCACGAGTCCCTCGCGGCGATCATGACCTCATCAAGCGAGTGCTCGACGGCGGCGCGATGGGGATTGTTGTGCCAATGGTCAACACGGTCGAAGAGGCGAAGCTCGCAATCGCTGCCGCAAAATATCCACCGACCGGCAACCGCTCAGTCGGCGGTGCGTTGCACGCACTGAATTTCGATGCGAGCGCCGGCGACTACTACAAACATGCGAACGACGAGATCCTGGTCATCCTGCAAACGGAATCTCCGCAAGGGGTCGAAAACGCGGAGGCGATTTACAGCCTCCCCGGCGTCGATGCGATCTTCGTCGGCCCGAACGATCTATCCGCTCAGATGCGTGGCCCCGATGGCATTGACCCAACGACGGCCGAACTCGAAGTGATGCTGCAACGAGTGCTCGCTGCCGGCAAGAAAGTCGGCACCCCCGTTGGCCTGCATGTGCAATCGACGGCAGACGCGCAGAAGCGGATCGACGAAGGCTGGCAGTTCATCGCCATCGGCAGCGAACTGCGGATGATGATTGTGGGCGCGCAAGAGATCGTCACCAAGCTGAACCTCAAGCAACACGCCGCCGACTTGGCGCGGTATTAAGCACGACGCGCCAGCGAGTGATTGTCGCGAAAACGGCAACGAACCGCGAGCAAATTGCGACAGTGAATATCACCCGAATCACCACTCGCTGGCGCGTCGTGCTAGCGAGTTTCTTCTTCTCTCTCGACTACCGAAAGACATCACCGTGCGGATTGCTTATCTCGACTGCTGCTGCGGAATCAGTGGCGACATGACTTTGGGAGCCTTGATCGACGCAGGGGCGGACGTGGACCAGATCGTTCGCGGGATCGACTCGCTGGGATTGCCGGATGTTGAATTGCGCGTGATGGAGGTCACCAAAGGGGGCTTTCGGGCGTTGCAGGTCGAAGTCGAGCATCCCGAACAGCACGCTCATCGGAATCTCAAAGACATCACGAAGCTGATCGACGGCGCGGATGACATCACGAAGACGCAAAAAACGCTCGCCAAGAAAATCTTTCAGGCAATTGCCGAAGCGGAAGCTCACGTGCATGGGACGACGATCGACAAGGTTCACTTTCACGAGGTCGGTGCCATCGACTCGATCGTGGACATCGTTGGCGCGGCGATCGGATTTGATCTGCTCGGCGTCGATGAAATCGTGGCGAGCCCCGTTCCGACCGGGCGAGGCCGCATCGAGATCGCACACGGCATTTGCCCGATCCCGGCTCCGGCCACGGCGGAGTTGCTCAAAGGGATTCCGCTGGTTGATCTGGCGGTCGAAGCGGAACTGACGACCCCGACCGGCGCGGCGATCTTGAAGACGCTGGTCACGCGATTCTCGGCGTTGCCGGAAATGACCGTCGAGTCGATCGGTTATGGAGCGGGCAG
>JANNDA010000018.1:0-1803 GCA_031387195.1 Planctomyces sp.
AGCTCTCACCACCAAGACCAATTGATCCCGCCGCTCTCGGACATCACCACCGCTGACTCGCATTCCTCACGCCTCTCACGCGTGCGTCCTACCGCTGCGCGCCGACCTTGCCTTACGCGAGTGCGGCAGTGCCATTCGGACCTGTCCCCTTTGTTTTCCCGCCTTGCTCGACAACCAGGCGACACCCAGCGGTATCGCCCACGCGGTCAAGATCGCCACGCTTCGTCGGCTCGACGTTTCGCATGCCCCGACCGTGACGGACGATTCGATGCCGTTGGTGGCTCAGATGCCAATGCTGGAAGAGTTCAAGCTCGGCAGCGCGCAGGTAACCGACGCTGGTCTCCAGTCGTTGGCAGCCTCAAAGTCACTGAAAAATCTGTGGCTCAGCGGTATCAAGGGCATCACTCCCGCCGGTATCGAACAGCTTCGCAACGCTCGCCCCGAGTTGGTGATTCAAGCACAATGAAACCAAATCAGGCACCCTGCGCGACTAGCCGGGATGATTCATGGTTCCCGGCAAAGTTTCGGCAGTGTGTCGTAGCCAATCAGGCCCATTCCGACAGATGACGGCCGTAGCACAACGGCAGAGGGCGGCCGGCGTTGTCGGGAAGTTCTTGCGTGTAGTCGATCCCCAGATGGTGCAGCAGAGTCGCACGAATATCATCGGGGTCGAGCGGCCGATCGACGGGATATTCGGCCTTGCCGTTGGTGGCACCAATCACTGAGCCGAGCGGACCTTTGCCACCGGAGATGAGCATCGACATGGCAGCGGGGTAATGATCGCGGCCAAAGCGACCGGGTGAGTTGTTATCGACGCGCGGCGTCCGGCCGAACTCTCCCGTCACGAGCAGCAGCACCTTCTTGTTCAACCCGCGCTGATGCAGGTCTTCAATCAACGTCGCCACGGTGCGATCGTAGAACGGAAGCCGATCGCGCATCGCCTCGATCAAATCCCAATTCACCGCGTGGTCGTCCCAGTCGTAGTTCTTGCCCAAGCTGCCAGGAGGTCGCCCGGGGACATGCACCGTGACCATGTTCACGCCACGCTCCACCAACCGGCGAGCGACCAAGCACTGCTCACCCCATTCCGAGCCATAACGCTCGCGCAGCTTGGGATCTTCTTTGGAAACGTCGAAAGCCTCGTGAGCTTTATTCGACAGCAGAATCTCGGTGGCCTGTTGCTGGAAGTAGCCCATCGCTTTGAGATTGCCGCTGTGATCCAAATCCGTTCGCAAGCGATCGAATTGCGTGAGCAGCGATCGACGATCCTCAAGCTGACCCGGCATTACCTGCAATCGCCAGTTCTCCAAACCGCGCGACGCCACGGGCACGCGATACATCTCGCCCCAAAAACCGGGCGAACCGTACCAGCGATAACCGCTGCTCAAGTCGAGCGACACAGGCATTCCGTTACGCGTGATCCCCAAGGCGCGATTGACGACCGCGGTGATGCAGGGATGCTTGGATTCGGAACTCAACATTCCGCCGACCTTGTCCTGACCGAAGCCGGAGGTGAAACGAAACGTGCCGTCGGGATGGCCAGCGTGGCCGTGGCTCACCGAGCGAATGAGCGTGAACTTCTCCGCGACCTGGGCGTGATGTGGCAGCAGTTCGCACACGTCGATGCCGGGCACGTTCGACTTGATGGAGTGCATCGGCCCGCGAATTTCGCTCGGAGCTTCCGGCTTCATGTCATACGTTTCGAGCTGACTAGGACCACCACCGCACCAGAGCAAAATTACGGCGGTATCGCTTGGAACCGGCTTGACGGCCGCCTGCGACTGCAACTTCAGCAGGTCAGCC
>JANNDA010000035.1:0-5135 GCA_031387195.1 Planctomyces sp.
ACTCTCCGAGTCGGGTGTTTTCTCGCAAAAGTCCCGACTCGGAGAGTCAGGCTACGGGCTTCTCGGATAGCCTCTGACAACAGATCTCAAAAAACAAAACCCCGCGTCGCCATTGACGCGGGGTTTCAAGTTTTAGATCAAATCGCCATCAGCAGACTTACTTGCCCGCCAGCGGTTCCTTCTTTTCGGTGATCACCGGATATTGCGCAGCCATTTCTTTGTTGAGTGCCGTGTAGGCCGCCCACTCTTCTGGAAGGTTGTCTTCGTGGAAGATCGCTTCGACCGGGCATTCCGGGACGCAGGCTTCGCAGTCAATGCACTCATCCGGGTTGATGAACAGCATCGTCTCGCCTTCGTAGAAGCACTCGACCGGACAGACAACGACGCAATCGGTGTACTTACAATTGAAACATGGTTCGGCAACGATGTGAGCCATCGGTATCCCTTCTCTTCTCACTCTCCGATCATCCCGCCACGAATCAATCGCGCCGGATCGGCATGAGCACCCCGATGCAATCCAGGTCACAGACTGGTGAGTGGTTGTCGCATCGTTCAACCACAGACTTTCCCCCGCACACTACGGAGGTTTTTTGGCCTCGCCGAAAGTTCACAAGTCCAATTCCGGCGACGGCGGGGCGATGTTAGGTGTGCCTTTTCAGAGTGTCAAGGACGGCTTTTTGGCCCCCTTTGATTCCACATTTCTCGATGCAAAGGCTCGTTTTGAACGCTTCAGCCGCTTTCATTCAGACGTCTGTTTCAAGCCCACTCGCTCCTGTTTGTCCGGCCTTGCGGACTATCATGGCGGCCTCCGGACGGACTCGGCATCTTTGCCCAGTAACCCGAAGCGTGAGCGAGGGCGAGCGTTCCAAGACACTCCGAATTTGCGGTCCTGTGAAGTGTTCGTTCTCGCTGACGCTTCGGGTTACTAGATTGGGTGTCACGGAGAATGACGCCGCATAAAGGAACTGAAGATGGCCGATCAATCTGATGAAAGCTCCGCCGCCTCGCGGACACCGACTGGCAAAAACGCCCTGTCCCCGAACAGTGGCGAGGTCACGATGCCGGCAGCGGACGGACTTGAGACGTATTCACTGACCGGGGGACAGCGTGATGCCTCTTCGGAGATTGATTGGTCACCTCAACGGCCCACAGACAAAGCGAGCCTGCGTGCGGAGAAACCGGACGTCGGCCGCGCACAAATTGGTGGAACGCCTCGAGCGAATGCGCGGTGGGTGCTGATTGGCTGTAATGCGCTGGTCTTCATGTCGAGCGTGTGCGTCATGGTGCTGGAACTGACTGCTTCGCGGTTGATCGCCAAGCATGTGGGAAGCTCCCTTTACACGTGGACCTCGGTCATTGGCGTGGTGTTGGCGGGAATCACGATCGGGAACTTTTTGGGGGGCTGGTTGGCGGACAAGGTCACTCCCGGCAAGTTGCTGAACTGGCTGTTTCTCATCGCCAGCGTCTTGTGTTTGAGCGTGATCTGGCTCGATGGGTTGATGGTCGATCGAGCGCGTCCGGAAGGTTGGCAGTGGCCGACGTGGGTCGTGTGTGTGGTGGGGATGGTTTTCTTTTTGCCATCGATGTCGTTGGGAACGATCTCGCCCGTGGTGGCCAGTTTGGCGTTGTCGCAGAGTCGCAAGGTCGGAGCGACGGTCGGCAACGTTTACGCCTGGGGCGCGTTGGGCTCGATCGTCGGAACGTTCCTGACCGGATTCATTTTGATCGACACGCTGGGAACGCGAGCGATCGTGGCACTGACCGCCGGAACGCTGGCCTCAATGGGCGTGTTGTCGGCGGCTGGACAGTGGACGTTTCGAGCGACCGTGCTGTTCGGCTGGTTGCAGCTTGTGATGTGGGTTGGCTTGACCTCCGCGATCACCAACGTCGGTATGAAAGAGACGATGCTCACGGTTGGCCGCGTGGTCACGCTCGGCCAAGAGTCGGAGGAGCGTGCCTTGGCGATCCTGCACTGGGGGAGTTTTGGCGACACCTTGGGGAAGCGGCTGCATGAACTCGGCCTGACGCTCGGCCTGCGCAACGATCAAATTGGTGAGTATCACGACGAGAGCAATTACTCGTACATCAACGTGACCGATCGAACAGAAGACGGCGAGCGCGTGAAGGTGCTCCGGCTCGACAAGCTGGTTCATAGCTATTTGGTGACGGACAATCCGACTCAATTGAATTACCAATATGAGAATGTCTACGCAGCGGTGACGGAGCAAGCGGTTGCCGGATGGGATCGCAGCACGTCGGTTTCACTGAGCGAGATACAACAAGACCTGGAGCAGCGTCGCAAAGAAATCTCTCACGTGGCGTCGTCGGTTGATATCGCCTCGTCCTCGTCCGCACTGGATGACGCGGTGTCTGAGAAGCTCAGCGCGACGCCCGGCGAAGCACTCCCGTCGTTGACTGAGATCTGCCAGCAATTTCCCTCGTGGATCACGTTGGATGTGGAGAAAAAAGAAATCTCGTTGCATGGCGGCATGTCTCCCGATCGCCGCGACGAGTTGTTGAAGCTGCATCCTTACCGAGACTTTTGGCGTGCGATCGAACGGTTGCAGGAGCTGACCCGCAGCAGTGATTGGAGCGACTTCGGGACGGTGCCACTGGCGCAGCTTCCTATCGGAGTCGTGATCCCTGATGAGCTGAAAGACAAAGTCCTGTATGACCGGCATCTGCAATCGCTGAATTGTTACCGATCGCTCAGTGCCCATGACCTCGAAGTTCTGTCGCATCTCGGGACGATCGAAGCGGTCACATATCGTGAGGCAATCGAGCGTTTGTATCGCCAGTCTCGCCGTATTAGCACGCTGTTTTTGGGGGGCGGCGGATTCATCTTTCCGAGGTGGATCGAGGCCAAGTTTCCGCAAGATCCGGTGATTCACGTGGCCGAATTGGACCCCGCCGTCAAAGCGGCCGTGCAAGCACAAATGGGGTTGCCACCTGATGGCGAGACGCATGTCGTGACCACGATCGGCGACGCCCGCAACTTTGTCGATGACCGGGTACGAGCCAACGCAGCGGCCATCAAACGCGGCGAGCAGCCGGTCTTGTATGACTTCGTCTACGGCGATGCGTTCAACGACTTCAGCGTGCCGTGGCATCTCACCACAAAGGAGTTCTCGGAGAAGATCGAACGCTTGGTACATCCGACCGAGGGAATTTATCAGGTCAATCTGATCGACATTTACCCGCGTACGGAGTTTCCAGCCAAGAGCCTGCTAGCAGACGGTTCTTACGCGATGATTGCAGGCGGAATCCCCGACGTGCTCACGCGGAATTTGGATGAAACGTCAGGCTGGCAGAACGCGCCACAGTCGTACTCAGGTTTAGAGATCGAGACCTCGCCGGACGAAGCCGGCTATCGGTTGTCTGTTCGCGGAGTCATGTCCAATCAACTGCGCGATGGGCTTCTGAAACTCGGCAAAGGCCAGGAAGGTTTT
This sequence comes from Planctomyces sp., assembly GCA_031387195.1. Classification (GTDB taxonomy): domain Bacteria; phylum Planctomycetota; class Planctomycetia; order Planctomycetales; family Planctomycetaceae; genus SXKJ01. The sequence continues at coordinate 3,450 of JANNDA010000035.1, forward strand.
GTCGCTGCGGTTGAGCAGTTGCATCGCGAATCCCGCAAGTGCCAGACGGGGCGGTTTCTGGGAAGTTACGTCAACACGATTTTGCGCGTCTTCCCCAACGTCTACATCTTCAGCAGTGAGAAGGATGCGCCTCACGACGGTCGCGACACGTTCGTGATTGTGGCCTCCAAGAAGCAGCTCGATTTGACCGATCTCACGCAACACAGCAGTCACTGGGCGGGAGCACCGTTTGCCAGTTTGGAAACCGACAGCAAAGGGAAGCTCAACGCACGCGGACAGATGAACGAGGTGCTGGCCAACGCTTATGGCATGGTGCTCACGGACGACTTCGCTCCCGTGGACAACCTGCTGAGCACCGTCTTTGATGCTCGGTAACAAACTAACCCGAAGCGTCAGCGAGGGCGAACGCTTCACGGCACGATGAATTCAGCACGTCTTGAAGCGTCCGCCCTCGCTCACGCTTAGTGCCGAGCGTCTCGCAACTTTTCCCACTCACGACAGCAACAGAACATGGCGATTCAATTCAACTGCCCGTATTGCACGGCGACGATTCAAGTTCCCGACCACGCGGCTGGTAAGAAGGGAACTTGTCCGCAGTGTCAGACCAAGTTGGTCGTTCCGACTCCGAACGTCGGACCGCCGCAGACCGGCTTTCAACCTCCGCCACCGTTCGCCGCCCCTCCGCAATTCGCACCGCCGATGCCGCCACCCGGAGGATTCGCTCCGCAATGGGGCGCTCCGCCGCAACAAGGGGGATCGCCGTTCGCACCGATGCCGCAAATGCCTCCGCCGGGTTACGCCCCAATGCCGGGTATGCCGCAACCGATGTTCGATCCATCTCAGCCGATGTCGATGCCTGTTGCTCAGCAACCGGAGCCGATGAGTTCCAGTTCGTATCAAAGAGGACAGAAGCAAGGCCCCGGACTCACGCTGTGGTTGTCGATCGCTGGTGCCGTGCTGGTTGCTGGCGGACTCGCCGCCTTTTTCTTTCTGATGCCGAAAGACGGCGCGAAATCGGACGCGCTGTCAGGAGAGATGACTGCCACTCGCCGACTCGGTGGCAAGCTCACTCCGGTCATCGTGCATCGCGATTGGATCAATCTCGACGAAGAGGTTGTCGATGCCATGCGCGAGCATTTGAAGAAGCACAAATACCACCTCAAGAGCGAACTGTTGCAGTTGCAATTCCAAGGCACGGACGAGGGGATCAAGATCACGGCCACCGTCGGCCCCGGCGCGGAGTTGGTGGCGGTCGAAATCAACGACAACAAAAAGTTCGCGAGCTGGCACGCGAAACATTCCGCCGACTTGAACGAGAAAGCTCAGAAGTCCGTGATCAATGCGGCCAAGAAATTCGTCAAGGAGTGCGCGACGGCACAGACTCGCAGCAGCAAAATTCAGGACTTGACCCCGTACCACGACGAACTCGGAATCGCGTCACATGCGATCGGTGTTGGCGGCGAAATCATCGCCGTGATCGGCGACAGAATTCATCGCTGTGTCGCGGAACAAGAGGGGAAGCTGTTCTTCATGTTGCCTCGCGGGACGGACTATTTCACCCTGCAAGGTCGCGAACATGGCAAGGGAAAAATGATCTTCACCGGTCACTACAAAGTCGAGGTCTCTGATGTAGCGGACATGACTCCCAAAAAGAGTTCCAAGAAGCCCGCCGTCGAAGAACCCTCG
>JANNDA010001033.1:0-2524 GCA_031387195.1 Planctomyces sp.
GCCGAGTGAGGCTCCCACCGAGGCGTTCACGCTCGCCCAACGGATGTATTGCAGGAGCTTCTGCGGCGTGTCCGCGTGCAAGACTCCGATTTCCGGATGACTGACGAACTTGAGCAGTTGCTCTTCGTCATAGCTGCTGTCGCCATCCGAAATCCCGATCGCCAACCGCACCGCCTTCAAGCCCCACGGCTGCTTCAACAACTCGGCAATCGCCGCCTCGTATTCGGCGGCCGGATCGGTGCAGTAGCCATCCGAGATCAAAATGCAAACCGGAGGCAATCCGCGCCGCGGCATTTGTTCGGCACTCAGCTCGCCGGTCAACAACCGAATGGCCTGCGAGGTCGCCGTGCCACCAGCAACGGCAAGTTCCGGCCACACGAATTGCTCGATCGGCACCGCCTTGGGACCAACATGCCATTTGGCATCGTCCGCAAAGCAAATCGCCCGCATCGACACTTGCACCTCCGGATGCCCGCCAACCGCATTGCGAATCTCCGGCAGCGCTTCGCGAATCGCCTGATTCAACGCGGCAATCTTCTTACCGCTCATCGAGCCAGAGCAATCAGTCAGTTTTACCGGAGAAATCAAAGGCGTCAGGAGACGTTTCTGTCGCCTAGAAAAGGCTTGGAAAACAAACGGCTTCTCGACGCGGCGCGTCGAGCCACGATGTTTCCAACAGACTGATCGAGGCACAAAACCCACATAGAAGACCGCAAGGCAAACAAAACGAAAAATCCCCGCCGGGCAAAGGTGACCGGCGGGGACGGAGAAAGACCTGTGTTGTTGTGATGACGAGGCGAACTACAAAACTTCGCCGAGTTGGTTGGTGGCTTTGAGCAATGCTCGCTTCACGGCGGTTTGAGCTTGTTGGACTTTGTAGTCGTTGTGGCTCAGTGGTGTCGCTTTGGCAACGGCCATTTGGCCGGCTGTCTCAGCAATGTCGGCGGTCAGTTTCTGGCCGACGAGCCAGCGACTCGCTTCGTGGGCAATCCACGGAGTAGGCGCGACGTGGCCAAGCACAATCTTCGCGGTGCGGACGATGCCACCTTCGATGCCGACGCAGGCGGCGGCGCTCACTTGGGGCAGATCGAGACCTTCGAGTTGCAGAACCTCATAGGTCGCGCTGCGAGTCTCTTTCGCGGCGGGAAGCCAGAGGTGCGTGATCAACTGGCCGGGCTTGAGGACCGTCACGCCTTGAGCATTCGTCTTCGGCGTGATGAAGAAGTATTCCAACGGAAGCCATTCTTCTTTGACGCTTACCGTCTCCACTCCCTCGCTGGCGCTTCGGGCTTGTGTGACGATGCGGACCTTCGCATCCCAGGCTATTGCCGGAGGAGCAAAGCGGCTCGCGCTGATGAACTTCGCTGGGCCGCTGTTGCCGAGGATGGCGTGGTAGCGATTGTCGCCGGTGGCCACGAGCGACTCGCCGTCTTGCATGGCGAGCAGGCCGTGACCGTTGCGGTAGTACCAGCAGTGCGGAAGCTGGCAGAGATCACCGGCGAGCGTGCCGTTGGCCGTGATTTGAGTCGAGCGGATGCCCTCGATCACGTCTAACAGCGAACGATAGTCGGCGGCGAGCGTGTGCTCGTTGAGTTCATCGAGCGTGGTGTTCGCACCGATCAACACTCCGTTGTCATGCGGCTTGATGCCGCGTAACGACGGAATGTTTTTGATATCGACGACGCGAGCCGGTTGGACCACGTCGCGTTTGAGCAGATTCATCAAGTCAGTCCCGCCAGCCAAGACCGCCGTGTTGCCGCCGTGTTCGGCGAGCAGTTCTAGCGCTTCGGCCTCAGTTTCAGGACGAGCGTATTCGAAGGATCGCATGAGGTTCTCCTTTTTGGAGTGCGGTGTGTCAGCACCGCTTTGGATTTATTTTGGTTTCAGCGTTCGGCGCGGCTCATTGAGCCGCGCCGAACGAAGCCGAGTACGAAAGAAAAGAACAAGAGGAAAGCGGTGATGAATCACCGCAGTCCAAAATTAGGCTTTGGCCTTCGCCGCTTTGAGCGCATCGAGCACTCGCTTTGGCGTCAGCGGGATTGTCGGGACGCGGACTCCGGTCGCATTGGCAACGGCGTTACTGATGGCCGCGCCGCAAGAGATGACCGGCGGTTCGCCGAGGCCGATGACGCCTCGTTCGTATTCGCTGTCGGGCTGGTACATCTCGACGATCAGCTCGCCAATGTCGCCGATGCGCGGGAGCTTGTAGTTCTCCATGTCGGCGTTGATGTAGCGGCCGGTCTTGTTGTCGAGGATTTGTTCCTCGGTCAGCGAGTACGCGATCCCCATGATCATTCCGCCGTAGACTTGGCTCTTGGCCGTCAGCATATCGACGATCAAGCCGCAGTCTTGGACAGCGACAAACTGGTTGATGCGGACGATGCCGGTTTCGGTATCGACTGAGACATCGGCCATCTGCACGCCACCGACTTGCTCGCTGGTCAGGCCATCGTCCTTCGGACCTTCGCCCGTGGTCTCGATCCCCATCATGCCAAGCAGTCCGCACGCGGCCTTCCAAGTGCAG
>JANNDA010000105.1:0-3847 GCA_031387195.1 Planctomyces sp.
TTCCAATGATCGAACGGGTGATCGTGGCACTGAGCACAATCGATCCGTTGTCCGAGAAACGCCCGCACGGCACGTCCCGCGAGTTTATTTTCATTGAACCCCTCTTCGCTCGTGTAGCCGGCAATCACGAAGTTCGTCTGCGGCTCATCAGTCCACAGTCCGGTTCCGGCGACCATGTCGCGGACCATTTCCGGATAAGGACGATTCGACAACAACTGCTCACGCAACCAAGCCACAAACCGATCGCGGCGATAAACGATGAACTGGCCATCTTCCACACCGACTAAACTTCGAGCCAACCGTTCCGCGAAGTAATCGGCGAATCGAGTGTCATGCAAATAGCGAGCGGTCCAACGCTGAAGTCGATCCGGGGCGCTGTCCGCTTCGAACGCTCGCAGTTCTTCCAGCGAGGGGACCGTGCCCATCAACGACAGCGTGATCCGCCGCAGCGTCGTCAGTTCATCCGCAGTCTTCGCCGGATTGAGATTTTCCTCCGCCCACCTTTTCGCGAAATACGAATTCAACTTTTGCACGGACTCCGTCATCGCCTCGGACGGGCGTGAATCTTCATCAGTCGCGACTCCCTTCAGCGGCTGAGCGGTGACAAATCGCACCAACGCGATGACGCTGAGCAACACGAGGCCGGGAAGCAGGTATTTCCAACGCATGGTTTGAGATTTCAAATTTGAGATTAGAAATTTCAGATCTCAAATTTGAAATTTGAGATTCGGAACGGCAAGCGTACCACTCGACGCTCCGCAGCGTTTCACCGATCATCGCGAAACCCGAATGGTTTCGTCGAGGTAAGTGGCGAACTGAAGTCTCAATCAGATTGTCGCCTTTCGCTCCGCGAAAGAGCGTTCTTTCGCAGAACGAAAGACGACAAAACGAGTGCCATTGGGCTGACGCCACCCCGCTTGCTTGAATGTCTTGTGAAAAAAGGCTGTGCCCGTGACTGGTTCTGGTCCAACAAGCCGAGTCGAGCGTCCGCGTCTGCCGTCGGAGGATCGCGAAGCACGCTCGGAGACGCAGGAGATTGAGCGAGTTGCCGTCGAATCTGTTCTCGAAGCGGCTGATGTCTCCGAGCGACCGACACTCGAAGAAGAGCTCATCGTCGATCGCTTGCCGCCGTTTCCGGTTCCGTGGCGACATCCGCTGAAGTGCTTCGCTTGGATTGTGCGCACGCTATTCGGACTCGCCAGTTTGACGCTGTTGTTAGCAGTCTCTGCTGCGGTGCCGCTGGTCAACTTCTGGGTGCTGGGCTACTTCCTGGACGTGACGGGACGGATCGGCCGCACGGGCAAGCTGCGAGCGGCCTTTCCATTGCTCGGACTGGCGCCGCGATTTGGTTCGATCGTGCTCGGGACTTGGCTGTGCGTGTTGCCGCTGCGACTGATTTCCGGAGCGGCGTCCGATGCGGCGCTGATCGATCCGAATGGTCGATCTGCCGCTGGTTGGCAATTCGTGCTGACACTGACGTCTTGGCTGATGACCGCTCATCTTTGTTTGGCGTTGGCTCGCGGCGGCGCATTGACCTGCTTTTTTCGGCCAATCAAGAACGCACGCTGGTTGCGAGCACGGTGGCGCGATCGCGATTACTGGGAGCGTGCCTCGACGGCCATCGGCCAGTTTTTGACTGGCTTAAATGCGCGCGAGTATTACTCACAAGGCTGGCGTGGATTCCTCGGCACGTTTGCGTGGCTGATCATCCCGTCCGCGCTGTATGCCTCGCTGCATGACCCGTCGAAGCCGGCTCAGATTTTGGGAGTATTTATCGGTGGATTCGGTTTGTGGCTGACGCTGTTGTGGGCTCCGCTGCTGCAAGCTCGCTTCGCCGCAGAAAACCGATTGAGCGTGTTCCGCGAATTAAAGACCGCTCGCGAATTGTTTTGTCGAGCACCGTTCGCGTGGCTATTCGCGATCGTGCTGACCTATGTGCTGGCACTGCCGTTGTACTTGTTTAAGGCGCTGTCACCGCCACAAGACGCGATGTGGTTCATCACGATCATCTTTGTGGTGTCGATCTTCCCCACCAAGGTCGCGTTGGGGTGGGCCTATCAACGCTCAATGCGTCGCCCCGACCGAGCGTGGTGGCCGTGGCGCGTGCTCTGCCGGACGTTGTTGACGGCACTCGTCGGTATCTACGTCTTCATTCTGTTCTTCACCCCAGCAATCGGCGAACACGGTCGCCGAGTTCTGTTCGAGCACCATGCGCTGCTGTTGCCCGTGCCGTTTTAGGAGAGCTGTTGTGCGGCATGATCGCGGGAGTCGTTTCAACGGACAGAAGGGACGAAAAGGACCAAAAGTGATCGGCCCGTTACGATAGTCCCTTTAGGCGACCGGCAGCAGAAAATTTACCGGACAATACAAGCCCGACGCGCCAGTGGGATGCACTCTTGTATTGGTACGTTTTCACCTGCCGTTCGCCTTAGAACAGCCATAGCGATGTCCCGTCCGGTTCGCGCAATGCCGGTTGAACGGCGTGCTGAATGCGACCCAACCAGCAGCGTTCCAGAGGTCGCTGCCGCCATAAGCGCAACGAGCGATTGATTCCGACACTGCTGAAATCGACTTCGGTGGAGAGGTCGAACCATGATGCCAGAATCTCGCGCCAGGCGGTTGCTCGAAAGCGGCGGCGAATGTGGATCGGATCGAAGCCGTACCACTCGCCCCGTTTCTCAACAAGCACCGCGTGATAAGTTCGCGCGAGATCGGCAACCAATTGATTCAGTCGAGTCAGCTTCGATTCCACTTCGTCGAACCGCAGGCGGCTGCCGGGGAACATAAGCAACTTCATGAACTCGAAGCGGGAGCGAGACAGTTTTTGAATGCTGGCGACTGGCAGTCCCGTGACGACGATGCGTGCATTGATCGCGAACAGCCGCTGCAAGCAGGTCTCAACCCAGGCGGCGATTTGTTCGGGTTCAGCGCCGTAAAGCAGATCGTTGCCAATGTCGGCGATGAGCGCTCGAGGACGATCGCTTGGCGTCGAAGGTTGAGCGTTGAGTTCATCCCAAAGGTGGCACGAGACAATTCCCGGCAGCCCGCGCGGGCCGACACGGCTCCAGTTTCCATAAGACCGTCCATGTCCGTCCGCCGCGAACATCTCTAACGGTTCCGGCCACGCGCCGATCAGGCCATGCCACAGGCGCGGAAGGGCCAGCGTTAGGTTACTGGCTCCGAGCAAGATGACCGATTTCGGCAACATCAACGTCTTCATTCCCATTGATTGGAGGCTGCGTCGAGCCGCAGCACTCCAGGAGTTTGTCATTTCCTGCCGGGGATTGCCGGTGCCAGCGAGATATCTTGGCTGAGCACTGATCGTAATGCAGTCTTGAGTTCCGTCGTGACGTCGGCATCGCCGGGGACTTGTCTCAAGAGAGCTGCTTCGCCGCAATCGAGTGCGGTCAGGAAGACCGCGAGTTGTTGACGTAGCTCGCGCAAAAACTCGATCAACTCGGAGTCTGTGAGATCATGTCGCCGGAATCTCGATTCAAATTCGGTTCGCTCACGTTGTAGCCGAGCCAGCGTTGCCCCTTGAGTGCGCCAGAGATCGCCGCCCACGAACGCTCGACGCAATCGACCGTCAGCGTCGAATTGATAGACCGGGTCGGTTCCAAGATAGATCGACCAACTGCCGTTGCGCTTGAATCCGGCAACGATCACATCGGCCTGAAAAGAGACACGCCACTCGGCGCGGCAAACCAAGCCCGTGGCCTCCTGCATCAAGTCTTCGCGATCAGATTCGTTTCGAGCCATGACAAATCCGGGAGTTGAAAACGTAGCGCGGCGAAGCCGCAGTGTAACCCGAAGCGTTAGCGAGGGCGGACGCTCCAGAAGACTCTGA
>JANNDA010000194.1:0-2552 GCA_031387195.1 Planctomyces sp.
GGCGATCAAGGCCAGCAGTGGGTGGAAAATCTTGCTCATTGGTGTATTGTCACAACTTCAAATGATCGAAGGGATTTCACATTGGTTGTACCCCGCTAATGTCCCGAAGCGATGCTCCGGTGCCTGCGATTTTCTGAGTCATTGAGAGCCCGTTTCTCGATGCCTTCATCAGCTTCGTCAACGGTCACATTGAGCAGCATCAAGGGGGCGGTAGGCCGTCACCAAAACCGGGTACAGATCGCAAAAGTGTACCCGGTTTATGCCATTTTGAGGCTTTCGCCGGGGAATCACCGCTTTCAGAAATCCCGTGTTTTCCGCGAAAAACAGGCTATCCGCAGGCTATCCAACATGCGTCATGGCACTACGGAACCGAAGGATGTTCCGCAATTCCGCCGGGCCTCTGCAATTGTGAGACAGCGAACATGACGGCCTCCCCGCCTGCGATCAAGATTCGAAAAGATGAACGGCGCGGCAAGATTGCATTGCGGCCGGGTGCGGGAGAGGCAAAACGAGTCGTTCCGATCGCGATGCACTCTGCATGTCCTGAAAAACTCGATAGACTCCGTCCGGCGCTCCACCCATCGAGAATCAATTCCTCGGCATTCGTCACCATCGAGTTCGTTATGAGTCACCACGTCAGTGACTGTCGGATCGCCTTCCGCTTGATGGCCATGCTTTGGGCCGTGCTGTGCGGTGGTTCGTGGACGCTGGCGGAAGAGCTGCCCGTTCAGCAGTTGGAATTGTGCAAGAACGACGCGCCGCAGCGGGCTTTGCCCGGTCTCGTGAAAGGGTCGCACGTCAAGGTCTTCATTCCGAGCTTGCCGTACCTCTACACCTCGCACTCGGTCAACGGTGCGCTCATCAAGCCGTCGGACAACGAGCAGGGGTGGGAATACGACATGGCGATTTCGCACCGCGAGATCGACGAGAAAACCTACGAGTTCAAGCTGCGTCGGGGAGTGCTATTCCAGGACGGGACGCCGTTCAACGCCGATGCCGTTGTGCTCAACATGGAGTACTTCAAAAAAGCTCCGGTCCTGTACAGCAAGATCGACAAGGTCTTCGATCACGCCGAGAAGATTGACGACGATACCGTCCGCTTCCATCTGACTCAGAAATATGGCTCGTTCATGAACGACGCCATCTGGATGCAGTTCTACACCAAGACGTATCTGGAAACGAACGAAGATCCGATCACACACAAGAAAGTCGGCTGGAACGGGAAGCCGAACTGCCCCAATCTTTCGATGCCGGGGCCGTATGGGCTGGGGCCATACATTTTGACGGAAGGTTACATCGAAGGAGACCGTCAGACGGCGAAGGCGGTCTTCAAGGCGAACCCGTATTACTGGGACAAGGAGAACTCTCCCAAGGTGGAAACCATCACGGTTTACACGCAGTTGGACACGGAGAAGGCCAAGGAAATGGCGCTCTACGAAGAGGGCGAACTCGATATCAGTGTGATTCCCCCGGAAGACAAGGTCGAGACGATTCTGGCCCCGTACAGCAAGCTGATGATTTCGCCGTCGACCGACAACATCGCCATTCACATGAACCTGATCAACGGCCATCTGCGGCTGAAGGATCGCCAAGTGCGGCGAGCACTCAACGAGGCCCTCAATCAGCGCAACCTGCTGCATTTCGTGTTCGAAGATGAAGGCTATCTGTCGCCGTTCTCACCGCATTTCCCCGGCGTCTCGGAAGTGAGCAAGACTCTGCTTCCGGTGCCGCAGAATTACGATCCCTACACACCTGACGCACAAGCGCGGCTCAAAGTCGTCCTCAAGGGACTGAAGCTGAAGGTGCTCACGCAGGATCGCTACCGGCCCTTGTGGCGCGGCATCGAAACGCAACTCAACCGGGTGGGTGTTGTGTTGGACATCGAATTCACCAACAGTGAAAAAGACATCTTCGGTCCGCTCTTGCAAACGAATGCCGGCCAAAACAAGAAGCAGTGGGATCTGCTTGTGTGGGGCAACGACGATTGGTATTTCAATCATCCTTTCACCGCGTTTTTCGTCTTCCGCACCGACAACGTGTGGAGCACCGTGTTTCCCGACCCCACGATGAACGGCTACATGGAAGACCTGTTTCGGACGGGTGTGAAAGATCCCGAATTCGTTTCGGTCTGCGAGAAGATCATGCGCCGGGCCTACGACGAAGGCTACATGCTGTTTGTGCCGACGCCGAACAAGGTGTTTGCGGTCAACAAAGAAGTGGTGTTTCACCCGTATAAGATGGCGTGCATTCCGTTGTGGAAAATTCAGGTGACGGACCAGCATTGGTCGGTGCGGCAGGGACCATACCCAGAAACGCTCAAGCGGCCCGTGGAAATCATTCGGACCAACAAGTAGTACTCAGAAATAGGCGAGCTGGAGGGCGTTAGCCCACGGACAACGCAGGATCAGTCCCGGCCCGGGGGTTATACCGCGCGCGGCGGCCATTGACACAAACCCCATCGAGCTTGCCTCGGTGGCTCGCGGGCTTTTGCACTACGCTTGTCTTGCTTGCGTAGTGCAAAGGCCCGTTTCCACCGAGGCAAGCTCGGTGGG
>JANNDA010000252.1:0-2962 GCA_031387195.1 Planctomyces sp.
GTTGAACTGACGGTTCTCTTGTGTGTACATACCACCCCCACGCGCCAGCGTGGTATTCACGGACAAATCCCTGGCTGGCGCTTCGGGATAGTAAGTCGATCACAACTCCAAGCAGGCGAGGCGCCTGCTCTACGACTTTCCGAACGAAAGAATCACGCTCGTCGCATACTCGGAATCGAATGACGGCTCCGATATCATCCGTCCCGCGTTGTGGTCGCCCGAATTGCTGACAAAAACGGCGGTCAACACGACTCGGAAATTTCAACTCGGCACGTCGAACACAGGCACGGACTGCCCTCTCCTTCACGGTCGCTCGAACTAGGTCGCTATGAGCCAACAAAACACGCCGTCGCATTCCCCGGAAATCACACCACACCAAGGAGGATTGCTCAGTGCCAGCTTCATCGGCGTGTTGATGGCTCAGTTCCTGGGGACATGGAACGACAACGTCTTTCGCTACTTTATTGTCTTTCTCGGCGCGACGCAGATCGAGAAAGACTTGGCGATCTCGGTCGGCACTGCGGCGTTCACACTGCCGTATTTGTTCTTTGCCACGGTCGCTGGCTGGCTGGCGGATCGGTTCAGCAAGCAAAAAGTGATCGTCTATCTGAAGTCGCTAGAGATCCTCTTCATGGCGCTGGGCTTGGCCGGGATCTGGTTTCAAAACATCTATTTTCTGTTTGCGGTTGTGGCATTAACGGGCTGTCAGTGTGCGTTGTTCGGGCCGGCGAAATTCGGGGCACTGCCTGAGATTCTGCGTCCGGAGAAGCTGTCGATCGCCAATGGCTTGATGGGACTGGTCACTGTCGTCGGCACGGCGATGGGCGTCGTCATTGGGGCGGTGTTGTTTGAGCGATCGGGCGCCTCGCTGAAAAAGCCGATCACGGTCGAGCAGATCCACGAGGTCGCCGCGTTCCTGATGAGCTTGGGAGTGATCGGCTTCATCTTCACGCTGATGATCAAGCCACTCCCGGCCGCCGATCCGATTCGCAAGCTAAAAGCGAATCCTGTTGGCGAGACGATTTACAACTTGCGCACGCTTTACAGCAATCGGGCTCTGTTCACGACGGCGATGGGCATGGCGTTCTTCTGGTTCATGGCCAACTTGGCTCAGAGCACAGTGTTGTCTTACGGCGACAAAGTGCTGTTCCTGACGGAAAGCGAAGTCGCTCCGTTGCAGGCGATGCTCGTGCTGGGCGTCGCCGCGGGCAGTCTATTGGCGGGACTGTGGTCAGCCGGAAAGATCGAGCTAGGGATCGTGACGATTGGCGGCTTCGGAATGTCGATCAGCGCCACGGCGCTCTTTTTTGTCGGAGCGTTGTTCGGTCCAGCGGTGGCAGAGACTCAGGCAGTCAAGCCGAACGTTTCTCAGACCGCCGAGAAGGGCAACTCTGAGACGAAGCCTAAGAGTGACGAACTTGCCAAAAGTCAAAGTGGCGTGGGCTTCAGCCCACGTTTATCGGGAGATAATGCGTCCGAGTGGGCTAAAGCCCACGCTACCGAGACTGTTGTCGGGCGCGTCGAGAACGACGAACTCGCGAAATCAAATGACGCTCCGATCCGCGCGTCTCACACGCCGGCAGGTCGGCGAGCAATTCTTTGGACCTGCGTTTTTTTACTGTCATTGGGCTTGAGCGCCGGGTTGTTCAACGTCCCGTTGGAAGCCTACCTGCAACATCGCAGCGATCCGAAACAAGTCGGCGTCAACATCGCGGCGAGTAACTTCATGGTCTTCTCGCTCATCCTGTTTTCCTCCGGTTTGTATTGGGTGCTGCGGCAGATGTTGGGGCTGAGCCCCAGCAGCGTCTTCTTGGTGGCAGGCGTGGGAGCGATGCCGGTAGCGATTTGGATTTTCAAGCTGATCCCCAAAGAGACCATACGGTGTCTGTTTTGGCTGGCCTTCCGCTTGGTCTACAAGGTCCGCGTTTACGGCAGCCACAATCTTCCGATCACGGGCGGCGGGTTGATCGTCTGCAATCACGTCTCGTGGCTGGACGGCATTCTGCTGATCCTCAACTCCGAACGGCCCATTCGCATGATCGCTTGGGCAGAATACGTTTCGACGGGGTTTAGCGGTTGGCTCGCTCGGCTTTACGGGACGATTCCGATCAAGCCCGAAGACGGCCCGAAGGCGATCGTCACCGCCTTGAACGCCGCCAAAGAGGCGGTCAAAAACGGCGAGTTGGTCTGCATCTTCGCCGAAGGACAACTCACGCGCACGGGACAGTTGCAGCCGTTTCAGCGAGGCTTGATGCGAATCATCGACAAGACCGATGCGCCGGTGATCCCGACCTATTTGGACGAACTGTGGGGCAGCCTCTTCAGTCACCGCGACGGCAAATTCTTTTGGAAGCGACCGCGCCGCTGGCCATACCCGATCACGATCGTTTTCGGCGAACCGATCAAGAACCCGGACAACGTCAACGAAGTTCGCTTGGCCGTGGAACAGCTCGGAGTCGAAGCGTCCATAAAACGCATGTCGCAAGAACTCATTCCCGCGCGCGTCTTCCTGCGGAAGTGCCGAACTGCGCGGTTCCAGAAAAAGATAGCCGACTCCTCCGGCCAAGAACTCACCGGCGGCAAGCTGCTGATCGCAACGCTCTGCGTGAAGAAGACACTCGAACGACATTGGCTGAAGTCGGACGAAAAAAACGTCGGCATCCTGCTTCCGCCATCCAACGGTGGCCTGATGGCAAACACCGCTGTGACCGTGTCGGGCCGAGTCGCCGTCAACTTGAATTACACGCTCTCCGACAAAGACGTGCGGTACTGCATCGAGCAATCTGGCATTCGGCATGTGATCACCAGCCGCAGATTTCTGGAAAAGAAACCGATCGAGCTCAACGCCGAAGTCATCTTTCTGGAAGACTTGAAGGAGCGGATTAGCGGCTTTGACAAGCTGACCTCCGCCATCGCCGCGCACGCAACGCCGATGTGGCTGCTCGAATGCTGGCTCGGCCTG
>JANNDA010000265.1:0-8167 GCA_031387195.1 Planctomyces sp.
TCGCCTTTGGTCAGAAACGCCAGTAACGCAGCTTGTTCGTCATCGCCGAAGTCATAGTCGGGAACAGAAATCTGACTTGGCGAGCGGGGCGGCGTCAGCCCCTCGGTGCCTTCCTCGCACGCCGACAGCGGCTCAGACCGGGGGGCTGACGCCGCCCCGCTCGCCAAGTCAGATTTCTGTTCCCGACTATGACTTCGGCGATGACGAACAAGCTGCGTTACTGGCGTTTCTGACCAAAGGCGAACACACGTTGGCCGACGATTCGCCGACGGACATCTCGCGACGATTCGTTGCTGAATTGCGCTGTCAGGTCTGTCACGCTCGCGATGGCCGGTCGAGTTTGCTGCCGGAAATCCTGGCCGAAGAAAGTGACACCGGGAAGTTGCCGGAAAACGTTCCCAACCTGACTTGGGTCGGCGAGAAGCTGCAGACGTCGTGGGCCACAGGCTTCATGAGCGGAAAGAATTCCGATCGAACACGCCCGTGGTTGCACATCCGCATGCCTCGCTTCCCCGCGCACGCAAAGTTTCTCGCAAACGGTTTCGCTCGCGAGCATGGCTTGTCGAGCGAGCGGGAACCGCAGCCGGAGATGAAACACGATCTCGTGCCAATCGGCGAAGCACTTGCCACAAGAGCGGGAACGCTCGATTGCCGGCAATGTCATCCGCTGGGCTCGCTGCCGCCGACGGGCGACAAGAACACGCTGCTCGCGCCGGGGATCAACTTCGCACTGACTCGCGATCGAATCCGTTATGACTTTTACCGCCGCTTCACGCTCGACCCGCCGAGGTATGACGTCAGCACGCGGATGCCGAAGCTAGCTGCCGACGGTCGCAAGACAAAGATCACCAACATCCTCGACGGCGACGCTCGACAACAGTTTGAAGCGGTCTGGCATTTCTTGCAGACGGTTCCGAGTGCGACCAATGATCCGTAAGGACCGGTCGATCAATGACTGTCACATTGTCGCCTTTCGCTCCGCGAAAGGACGTTCTTTCGCGGAGCGAAAGACGACAATTAATAATCGAACGGTCCTAAGCGGCGGGGCCGCAACTACGTAGCCGTCACGCTCCGCGTGACGAGCCGAATGCTTCCCAGCGTTTGGTGGTTTTGCGAAGCGATCGGCTCATCACGCGGAGCGTGATGGCTACGTAGGCTTGCATCGGCCAGTCGGATCAGGTCATGTAACCCGCCGCGTGAGCGAGGGCGAACGCTTCAAACGACGTTGAATTCCAAGCGTTTTGAAACGCTCGCCCTCGCTGACGCTTCGGGTTACTTACGTTGTGGCTTTGCTGCATGAGGATCACTTCTATGAAAACTCAACTCTATTCGCGGCTGGCACTCATTGGCGTTGTGTTGGGATTTGGTCTTCCGGCACAGGGCGAACTCGTTGCCGCCGAGCCGAAACCCAACGAGTCGAAATTCTTTGAGAAGCACATTCGCCCGCTGCTCCGCGAACGATGCGTGGAATGTCACGGCGCGAACAAACAGAAGGCGGAACTACGGCTCGATGCGAAGAGCTTTGCGTTGAAGGGCGGAGACAACGGGGCGGTTGTTGTTGCCGGGAAGAGCGGCGAGAGTCTGTTATGGAAACGCATTTTCAGCGAGAGCGAAGACGAGCGGATGCCACCGAAGGAGAGCGGAAAGCCGCTGACGGAGAAGGAACTCGCGGCGGTGAAAGCGTGGATTGACGCGGGGGCCGTGTGGCCGGAATCGGATGCGGATCGCGCGGCGGCGAGTGACAAACGGAGTGAGCATTGGGCGTGGCAGCCGGTGAAGCGCGTGGTGCCGCCGGGGGACGGGTTGGAAACCCGTCCTACGAAAGACGGGCATCCCGTCGATGCGTTTATCAATACGAAGCTCAGGACCAACGGATTGACGATGTCGCCGGAGGCGGATCGGCGAACGCTCATTCGGCGGTTGACATTCGATTTGCTCGGCTTGCCGCCGACTCCGGAAGAGGTCGAGGCGTTTGTGAACGATCGCGATCCGAAGGCTTATGACAAACTCATCGAACGATTGCTCGACTCGCCGCATTACGGCGAGCGGTGGGCGCGGCATTGGTTGGACATCGCACATTACGCCGACACGCATGGTTTCGAGCGTGATCAGCGGCGGGACAACGCCTGGCGGTATCGCGACTGGGTGATTCGCGCGTTCAATGGCGACCTGCCCTATGACCAGTTTCTGCGAGACCAAATCGCGGGAGATGTGCTGCGACCGGATGATCCCGATGCGGTCATCGCGACCGGCTTCCTCGCGGCGGGGCCGTGGGATTTCGTGGGGCAGGCGGAGACTCCCAGCCCGGTGCTCAAACGGCTGGCTCGGGCCGATGATCTCGACGACATGATCACGCAGGTGATGACGGCCGCGTGTGGAGTCACGATCAATTGTGCTCGGTGTCACGACCACAAACTCGATCCGATTTCGCAGCGGGAGTATTACGGTCTGTGGGCGGTCTTCTCCGGCGTGAAGCGTGGCGAGCGAGAAGTCAGCGCGGCCGAGGTGCGTGACCTTGCAGCCCGCAAGCAAGCGTTCAGAGCCGAACTGCAACAAGTCCGCACCGAACAAGCTCGACGCGGAGGGAAACATTTTGACCTGGCCGATATTGTTGGCGGCGGCAATGGACTCGGCACCGGCAAGTTGGGCGAGGGAATCGATCAAGTCACCGGCAAGCCTCAAACTGCGAAGCGTGGTTCTGTCGAAGAGGCCATGCCAAATGTGTTCGCTCGTTCGACCGTCAAGTTCGTGGACGGTGTCGTCATCCCCGACCTGACTCCCGAAGGAACGCAGATCACATCGACCGGCCTGAAGGTCATGAAGCCGCCGCGAACTTCGGGACAAGTTTGGGACGCGGTTCGCTACGGCCCGGTCAATTCGCAGTTCTCGACGAAGCTCGACGGCGTTGATTACTCGGCGGACGGGCACACGCTGTTATCGTTGCACGCGAACGCGGCGATCACGTTTGATATGGCCGCACTGCGCGAAGCAGGTGCTCCCGCCGAGATGAAATTCACCGCGACCGCCGGCTACTTCGGCCAAACACCAAAGAACGGTGCGAGCTTCTTCGTCTACGTCGATGGCGAGTTGAAAACGAACCAGAAAAACATCGGCCGCGATGATGGCGGCATCGCCGTTGATATTTCGTTGCCGACGACCGCGCGGTTTCTCACATTGATGGCAACCGACGGAGGGAACGGCATCGGCCATGATCAAATTTGTTTCGCCGATGCGTGGCTCATCGCCGCGGTGCCGCCACCGATGTCCGAGGCCGACAAAGCCGAACTCGCGCGACTGCAACAACGCCGCGTCGAATTAGAGAAACAACTCGCCTCGCTCTCCGTGCCGTCGAAAGTGTATGCCGTCGTCACCGAGACTCCGCCGCCAGTGAAGTTGTTGAAACGCGGCGATCCCGAACAACCGGCGGACGAGGTCGTCCCAACGTCGCTCGCGTGCGTGATTGGACTGAAGCCAGAACTCGGCACGGTGGAGTCGTCCGACGGAGACCGCCGCAAAGCTTTCGCCGATTGGGTCACGTCCCCCGCGAACCCGCTCACTCGGCGAGTCATCGTGAATCGCCTGTGGCACTATCACTTCGGAGCCGGCCTCGTCGAAACCCCGAGCGATTTCGGTCTCGGCGGCAGCTTCCCGTCGCACCCGGAGTTACTCGACTGGCTGGCCGACGAGTTGCTGGTTCAGCGCTGGTCGCTGAAGGCCATTCATCGCTTGATCTGCACGAGTGCCGCGTATCGGCAGCAGTCAGGTTCCGAATCCGTACCGCGATCGTTAGGGAGCGGCCGAACCGACGCACGAGACGGGCCGCTCCCTGATGGTCGCGGTACGGATCGCGCACGCGCGATTGACGCCAATAATCGCCTCCTCTGGCGAATGAACCCGCGCCGTCTGGACGCCGAGTCCTTGCGCGACGCGGTCCTCACCGTTAGCGGCAAGCTCAACAAGACTCAGTTCGGTCCCGGCTATCGCGACTTCGAGTACCAAGAGGAATACGCGCCGGTCTACCGCTACATCACACCCGACTCACCGGACCTATGGCGACGCAGCGTCTATCGCTTCGTCGTCCGCACAACCACGCATCAGTTCCTCACCACGCTCGATTGCCCCAGCCCCGCGAACTTAGTCCCCGCTCGCAACACAACCACGACCGCCCTGCAATCGCTCGCGCTACTCAACAACGATTTCATGTTGCGCCAAAGCGGCTACTTCGCCGACCGCGTAATAGCCGAAGCGGGAAGTGATTCGACCGTGCAAGTGACTCGCGCGTTTCAACTCGCCTTCGGACGCAAACCGTCGTCCAGCGAAGCCACATCAGCCGCAACGCTGCTTCAGTCGCGCGGTATAGCCCAATTGTGCCGAATGCTTTTGAACACGAACGAGTTCGTGTATGTGGATTGAGCACCGGTACTCATCTCGGGAACACAATTCTGAAAGCCACTCCCGCCAATATCAGGAGCGTCAAGAGAATGAGAATTGCTATTAGCGGCCCAGCAATCCACACGGGTACTCTCAGCCCTGGGGAAGGAATGCCTGCCCGATGCTGCAAGTAAAGCGAGACAGGGAAAAGGATAAACAAGCCTATAGTGAAGCAGCCTGAAAGCGACCAGACAGCCACACTGCCCAGAGTGGTTTCCATGAACTGGTGCTCGGTCATCCCCGCCCACTCTCGAGTCATTTTGCAAATCCAGAGGCCACAAAATCCGACTATCGTGAGCAGTCCGCTGCTCCCCCCCACGATCCTGTAGACTGGCCATTGATTGCTCATCAGACGCGATTCTCCATAACAATCGTGACTTGATAACATTGATCGTACAGAAGCTTGGAACTTACAAAGGGTCGCCAAGTATTTCAGCTAGCGTGAAGGTATCGGGAGTCTTTTTCTGGCTGCCTCGACGCGTTTCGATTACGGTCGTCAAACGTCCGGCGGCCAGAAAAAGACCCTCGATCCACTTCACGAGCAACCATGAAATACGTACTCGCCATTGTCGTCGTTCTGTTACTCACTCAGTTCACCTTGCTGCGGGCGGACGATCCGAAGCGATACGAACTCACGGCGCGGGCGAGTCTGATTGATTCGCGGGCGAAGGCGCATCCGGAGATTGGGTTTGTTTTCGAGAAGGATGGCAAGCCTCAAGATGTGCAACATGCCTTCGTCGATACGAGAGTCGCTCCGCGCGGGAAGTTGGTGATCTGGTTGATGGGGCACAACGGGCCGTTGTTCGAGCGGGTGTCGGGTTACGGACTGCATGCCATTCAGGTGCATTACGCGAACGGTTGGTTTGGGACGCTCAACAGGGAGCCGCCGCCGGATGGAGACGGAAAATATCTCGGGCGCATTCGACTCGAAGCGGCGACGGGCGAGGACTTCAGTGACGCGATCGACATCCCGAAACCGGACGGCATGGCCGAGCGATCATTTCAGTTTGTGAAGTGGCTGTCCAAAGAGAATCCGCAGGGGCGTTGGGAACAGTTCATCACGGCTGACGGCCAGGGGCTGCGCTGGGACAACGTGATCATGGCGGGGATCTCACATGGTTCGACCACAGCGGCGCGGTTTGCCATTCATCAGAAGGTCGATCGAGTGGTCATGCTCTCCGGGCCGCGCGACCAACTGGAGAACTGGTACACGCTGCCGTCTGCCACGCCGGCCAATCGGTTCTTCGGTTTTACGCATGTGCTCGATGGCGGTTGGACTGCGGACCATTATTGCCGCTCGTGGGAATTGCTGGGGCTGCATCAGTTCGGGCCGATCGTGAATGTCGATCAGGCCAAGCCGCCATTCGGCAACACGCGGCGGCTGATCACCGATGCCGACGTGAAGAAGGATGCTAACCGCGCGCACTCGTCGTCGGTGCCTGGTGGTGCCGCAATGAAGGACGCATCTGGCAAGTTCATCCACGAGGAAGTGTGGCGCTACCTCTTCACGCATCCGGTCGAGAAAACTGGCGAAGCGGCTCCGGCTGACCCCGATTGCCGCAAAGATCACCGCAAGGTGAAGAATTGACGGCGAACAATTCAGGCTTTGAACAAGTTCGCAGAATTGGCACTCTTGCCCGTTGCGTCCCACGCGGAAGCGACGGGCAGAAGTGCCCGTCCTACAATCGCAAAACTTCCTTTCCATCAACTTAGGAGACGACACCCGATGAGAATTTCCTTCACGATGATTCGAGCACTGGCCGTTGCGCTGTTGCTGTCGAGTTCGCTCAGTGCCGCCGAGAAGCTCAGCTTGAGCAGCCTCTTCACCGATCACGCGGTGTTGCAGCGAGACATCGCCGTGCCGGTCTGGGGCAAGTCCGAGCCGGGTTCAAAGGTTGTTGTGCAATTTGCGGGACAAGAAAAACCGGCAACCACTGACAAGGACGGCAAGTGGTCGGTGAAGCTCGATCCGCTGGCGGCATCGGCGGAAGGCCGAGCACTTTCCGTGAAGGTCGAAACGGGCTCGGAGAGCGTGGCCATCAAGGATGTGCTCGTCGGCGAAGTCTGGGTTTGCAGCGGTCAATCGAACATGGCGTTCGCACTGCGGCAATCGACTGGTGGCGATGAGGCGATCAAAGCGGCGGGTGACAAACAACTCCGCCTGTTCGCGGCGGCCGCTCATGCGACCGATGAACCACAGACTTCGATCGGCGGCTCGTGGGTACACGATTCCTCGGACAGTGCGGCGAGTTTCTCCGCAGTGGCGTACTTCTTCGGGAAGGATTTGCGAAAGGCACTTGGCGTCCCCGTGGGCCTGATCAAGTCGGCCGTCGGCGGAACGCCCGCTGAGGCTTGGACGCCGAAAGCGGACCTCGAAGCAAGTCCGACTTTGAAGCCGATCTTCGACGATCACGCCAAACGCATCGCGTCCTTCGATCAAGATCTCGAAGCCTGGAAGAAACGCGAGCCAGAACTGATGAAAGCTCACGCCAACGCCGTCGCGAAAGCCAAGGCGGCCGGCAAGCCCGTGCCACGCAAGCCGCAAGCTCCGCAAGACCCGGTCAAGAACTCACGCCGTCCGTTCGGGCTCTACAACGGCTCGATCGCGCCGCTCGTGCCCTACGCCATTCGCGGAGCCATTTGGTATCAGGGCGAAGCGAACTCAGGTCGCGGTCGCGAATATCAAACGCTCTTTCCCGCGATGATCACCGGCTGGCGGAAAGCGTGGGGTCAGGGAGACTTCCCATTCCTGTTCGCTCAGATCGCGCCACACAACGGCATGTCTCCGGAGTTGCGTGAAGCTCAGCGCATCACCGTGCAAACAACGCAAAACACTGCGATGGCTGTGACGATCGACGTCGGCGATGCAGGAGACATTCATCCCAAGCCGAAGCAACCCGTCGGTCAACGTCTGGCCCTCGCCGCGCGAGCCCTCGCACATGGCGAGAAGATTGACTACTCTGGACCAGACTATAACTCGATGAGCGTCAGCGGCAACAAAGCCACGCTTCGCTTCAAGCACATCGGCGGAGGGCTCGTCGCTGGGGCATCTCGCCCTAGCACTGAGGCGGGACGCCTCAGCCACCTCACCGGGTTCACGATCGCCGGTGCCGACGGCAAGTTCGTCGATGCTAAAGCCGAGATCACCGGAGACACGATCGTCGTCAGCAGCGCTGAGGTGAGTGCTCCGAAAGCCGTGCGCTACGGTTGGACCAACGTGCCCGAAGGAAGCCTCTGGAACAAAGCTGGCCTCCCCGCATCGCCGTTCCAAACGGACGGCGCGTTTGAACTCGAACCGGGCTTCGAGATGTTGCTCAACGGCACTGACCTCACCGGTTGGCACTACGCGAACGGTCCCGAATTCAAAGCTCAGCAACACGCCAGCGACGGTCGCTACACCGCTCGCGATGGTCGCATCGTCGTCAATCCCGGCAAGGGTCTCGCTCAGATGTGGACCACACGCGAGTTTCCTCACGACTTCCACTTAAAGCTGGAATTCCGCGCCGGAGTCAACGCCGACAGTGGCATCTTCCTCCGCAAACCGCAGCTTCAATGCCGCGACTACTACGTGGCCGGTCCGTACAAAGAATTGAAGAACTACAAGCCGCAGGACTGGAACGAAGTCGAAGTCATCGTGAAAGGGGGAGTCGCCACCTGCACCTGCAACGGCGAGGAGTTGAAGTTCCCCAACGAACTGCCTGCCACCGGCCCCATCGGTCTCGAAGCCGACCGCGGG
>JANNDA010000279.1:0-25170 GCA_031387195.1 Planctomyces sp.
CATCGCCTACTACAACCGAGGCCACGGTTGGCAAAACAAAGGGAACATCGACCAAGCCATCGCCGATTACAGCACGGCGATCCGGCTCGATCCCAAGTTCGCCGTCGCCTACTTCAACCGAGGTCACGCCTCTGAAAGCCAAGGCGACTATCAGGGCGCACTCGCGGATTACACGGAAGCGATCCGGCTCGAGCCCAACTACTCCCGACCGTACAACGGCCGAGCCTGGATTTGGGCGACCTGCCCGGACGCGCGATTTCGCGATGGCCAGCAGGCGGTCGAGAGTGCCACGCGGGCCTGTGAACTAGATGCTGCGAAAGCGCTGAGCAACATCGGCACGCTGGCAGCGGCCTATGCCGAAGCGGGCGATTTCGCGAACGCCGTCAAGTGGCAGTCGAGAGCCGTGGCACTGGCACCCGCCAAGGACAAGGCCGCCTTTCAGACACGCCTCGATCTATTCCGCTCCGGTCAGCCATACCGCGAGGAGCTGAAGAAGTAAGCCAGAATCCGATCGGCAGCGGTTTCTCACTGCGGCCTCGAATCGCGTGCGAACCAGAATCCGATCGACCGCTCACCACCCATGACGAGGCTCTCATGATTCTCGATATCGATCCGAAAGTCGATTACGCCTTCAAGCGAGTTTACGGGCGCGAAGAAAATCGCGACGTCTTGGAGTCGATTCTGGAGGCCGTGCTGGCGAATACCGAGTTCGGCGTAATCACCGATCTGGAAATTCTCTGACACTCACGAATTCCAGGTGTGGCGAATGAATTTCCTTGCCGCTTGGTGACAGCCTGCAAGCGAATCGCAAGACGCGCGAAGGAAAGCCGCATCCGGACCGCGACCGCCAGTTTCGTTATCTCGCAAGGAAAGTGCGGAACTTTCAGCGTCGCGGTCAGCCGGTGATTTCGGTCGACGCGAAGAAGAAAGAATTGGTGGGGAACTTCAAAAATGCCGGCAAACCCTGGCGTCCTCGCGGCCGTCCCACGCCCGTTCGCCAACGAAAGCGGTTTGAGCATCACGGTCTGCCACTTCCCCCCCGGCACCAGCAAGTGGAACAAGATCGAACACCGTATGTTCAGACAAATCAGTTCCAACTGGCGCGGCCAACCACTCGTCAGCCAGGAAGTGATCGTGGAACTCATCGGCACCACCACCACCAACGACCACGGCTTGGAAATCCGCGCCGAGATCAACCGTCGCCAATATGCCACGAGCATCAAAGTCTCGGACGCCGAATTGGAACAAGTCAATCTTCACCGCGCTCGCTTCCACGGCGATTGGAACTATACGACTCACTCTCAAACCAACGCCTCACGCCGCGCCGCGTGAAACTGTGCGAGTTATTTTTGGACAACGCCTTAGTGTTTATAGACCTTGTGCTGCGGCCGACCGGAGAGGATCTGCTCTTTGCCCCAGTTCGTGACAGCTCGAAAGGCCTCGCTGCGGATGAACTCTTGGAAGGCCGTTTCGTCGGACCACTCGCTGGTGATCAAGTACGAAGCCGCGTCGCTGACATCTTTCCACAACGTCGAACTCGTGTGTCCCGCAGCGGCTCGCAGTGCGTCGATGACGCCCGCGAACTTGTCCTCGAAATCCTGTTGCTTTCCCTCAATGACGTGGTAGTTCATGCCGACAGTGATCATTCAAAAGTCCCTGCTGTGAGTATTGCGAACCGAACCATTGGTACTCGCCAGAAAGGCGTCCCAACGGGCGGAGCTTATCAAGGCTCCGACTTCGCAACCATCACCGCTCACAGAACTCGATCAATGGATCAGTTGCAGCGAGGTCATGATCGAATCGGGTTGCAGTGCTCCAGAACTTCGAATGATCGTGCCGTTGAACACGGGAGCGGGTTGAACCACCACTTTCTTCTGGCTGGGACTGCCGGTGAGTTGCACAAACAGAACCCGAACGCCGACGAACTTACAGATTTGATAGACCGCGTTGTTTCCGGGGCCGGAGACCGAGCGAAAGACCGGGATCGCTCGCGGTTGGCCGATGATCGAGACGAGGTCGTCTTTGATTCCCGCGCTGAGACCGGTATCGCCGTTGAGTGCCAGCAGGCCACTCGCGGGGATTTGGACTTTGCCTCCAAAGTAGGCCAAATCTGCCTCGTTCGGGCCATTGCGAATCTGCCGAGAGAGGTCTGCTGTGCTATTGTTGGGGGAGCCAAAATCGACAGTGCCCCTGTTACCGGCGGTCGTATTGGTGCCATTGGGATAGAGAGTGACCTCTTTGATTCCATCAGTACCGGTGGTAACCGTCTTCGTCGTGGAATTGTATTTGTAGTTATCACTGCCGATACCGCTGTTGATCAGGTTGTTCCAAGTAGTTTCATCAATCGCGAGCGGTAACAACGGGCAAGTCAGGCCACTGCTGGGCGGGATATAAAAGCCATTGCCAGGAGAAAGCACGGCGGTTGCCTTGGTGATCACGGATGCGAAGTTGCTCCCCATCGCTGGGGCAAAGAGCAGTGGTAACTTCTGGTCGCCACGAGTGGCCGTGTTCCCCGAAAGCGCTTGGTCGCGACGGATCGTCACCTCCACCATGTTGTAGGGAGACGCGCCCCAGGTCTCGACCCAAGCCCCTTGAGCATTCTTCGTCCGTTGCCCGAAACGAGTGTCACGTGTCGTGTCTAAGTAAGCGGCAGCTTGTTCGCCGACTCGATATTTCGAGGCCACAGTCTGAGCAGCCGATTTGCTTGCCGAAAGTACTTGGCTCGCTGTCGCAGTCTTTCCTGTTCCCCAACCGGCCGGCATTTCCAAGCCAGCCGCCAGCACGCTGCCATCGGCGGCCGACTGCATTTGTGACTTGGTCTGCATCAAAAAACCAATGTCAACGGTCAACGCCACAAACCCCAAGAGCATGACCATGAACACAGCGGACAACACAATGACCACGCCGCGTCGAGCCTGATTTCTTTTCGGGGCCAAGCTATTCATTCGTTGTGAGCGAAACATGAGGTTCCTCCTGCGAGCGATACTGGATCGGGAAAATTACGGCATCCGCTGGCCGTTCTGCGGATCAATACAAGCGAATCATCATTCGCCACGTGGCCCATTCCGATGGAATGACGGCGTCACGACACAGGGTCGTAGAAATGCAAAGCGCGCGGGGCTTCGTCGGTGGCATGCAAACCATTCGATGAGTAATAGCGGACACGTTCGAGCGTGAACCGCCGCACGCGATGCGAGGCAAAGCCGATGCGAGAGTTTTCCACAGAGTAGTCCGGGCTGTACTGATTCAAATGATCTCGCCAGGTAGCGACTTGCAACTTCAACTCTCCCGTTCCAAATGCCCCCCAAGTCTCCGAGGAGCCGTTGAGGATTTCAAACACCAGATTCCCGTTTTGAATGCTCACCGCCGAGGTGTAACGAATCTCCTCGTTGACGTAGTGCAGCGAATCCCAATTCGTGTTGCTACATGTCTGTAAGATGGCACCGTCTTGCCATAACTGGAGTTGCACGCCTCCCGAAACGAACCCCGGTTGCGTTGCGCAATTCATATCGAAGATCGCGTACTTACCCGATAACGACCATGAGGGAGCGATGACGCTGGTGATCTGAGGTGAATCTGAGTTCGGATCCGGCATACCGATTCTCACATACCAGTCTTCTTCCACGCGGATAGTGTGGCCAAGCCCGTCGGCCAGTGCGGGTTGAGTTCCTCCCAACAAGGACGCAGCCAGCGGTATTCCGCCTGCCAGCCCCAATAAGCGCTGACATGCAGAGCGGCGGTCGATTTTGGGTGATATTGACTTGTTCATCTCTGTCTCCTCAATGCGACAAATGGGCTATCTGAGATGAGGCACGTTGCCTCAACTCAGACCCTTGGCTTTGCGTCCCCGCCTCGCGACGGGTTTGCCATTTCGAGTCACGCTCCATGAATGGAGAAGTCTCGGTGAATGGACTGTCTGATATGGCTTCTCGCGATTCTGTCTAGGATGCCCAATGAAGGGGTTCTCCCAGAGAGCCATGCAAACCTAGGTTGCCAAAATGCGTTGTCGTCAACAAAGCCAATCATTTTGGGAACTTGGCGGAAAATTGCAGCGAGCCCGTGCCTTGGCCACGAATAAGACTGGCGAACGGGGCGGCGTCAGCCCCCCTGGTTCTTTGGCAAATGCACCGGGGGCTGATGCCGACCAGAATTCATCGAGCCGGCCGACCATTCGCGGCATTCCAGCGGCGGACGTCATCCTCAGTGATGTGATACATCTCTAACGAGGCTCCGAAGCGATACTTGGGTTCAAAGGCTCCGAAATACGAAAACTCGCCGATGTTGACCTGCCGCATTCCGCCACGACCGTCTCGGATGCCATGCGGACGTCCCATGACGAAGTTAACACTGATCGCGTGCCAGCCCGGCTGCGGAGCCCCACTCGGCGGCGGGACATAACGAATCCCCAACGCCTCCGGTGGCATCGTGCCGAAGTACGCCAACGTCAGCGAGGGGATCGGATGCTCGTGCAGAAACTGGCTCAGCTCATGGAGGTCTTGCCCCCAGTCCAAGTTGGAGTCGAGCAGATGCGCCCGGCCTCCTTCGACTCCTCCCGCAAGCTCATTGAAGTACGCGAGGTATTGCGGATGGACTCGCCACGGATCGCAGAGCAACAACAACGCGAGGACCACAATCTGCCGCCGATCCAGGTGCGGCCACTCCCAATCAGCCGCAATTTCGCCAATCCACAGAAACAGCAGCGGCAGCACCGGCAAGATGTATCGCACGCCTAACTGCATTCCCGATGTGCTCGCCATGACGATCAACATCGCAGTCGGCAGTAACAAAATCAGACGGTGTCGCCACACGAACCCGACGCGCCAGCGAGGAGATAAGCCGATCGTCGTCGGAGGATCGTTTGGCGTGATCCCTCGCTGGCGCGTCGGGCTTGTTTGCCCGCCTCGTGACAAGATGACTCCAACGATCGCCCAAAGCCACAGAATCTGCGTCGAGTGCGGCAACTTGTAAACCAGCGTCATCAAGTAGTACTGCGGAAACTTGGACGCTCGCCATTCCATGTCCAGAAAAACCGGATGGTCTGCCTCCATGATCGCTTTCTGGCGGTCCACTCCGATGACGAAGTCACGCGGCAACGGGACTGGTAATGATGCCAGCAGTCCTAATCGCTGCTGCCATGTTCGAGCGGATCGGCTGGCGAAATCGAAGGATTTCAGCGCGGTTCCAGTTCCCTGAAACAAGTACGCCGCGTTCAAACTCAGCAGAGCCATGAGTAGCAATACGCTCCAGCGTTTGGCAGTAGTCCGGCGATCAATCGGCGGCACTGACGGATTCCGCCAGCGTTCGAGAAACCACAGTCCGACAATGCATGGCAGCAACAAGACGCAGGTGAACTTCGCGGCTTGAGCGAGCCCCAGCACAATGCCGACGAAGGCCGCCCGACGTTGTGTCGGTTGAATCGTGAAACGCCAAGCGACGTAAAGCACTGCAATCCAAAACGCAGTTCCGCCGGCATCGGTGGTGACCAGCGATCCGTGAGCCGTGATATTTGGATCGCGGGACCAAAGCCAAGCCACCAAACACGCTCCCCACGGGCCGTACCACTCCCAAGCCCAGCGTGCTAACAACGCACCAGCAGCCACCGTCAGCAGCACAACGGGGAGACGTGCCAAGAAGACGTATCGATCAAAACTTTGCGGATTAGCTGCGAGAAACTCGTCACCGAATCTTCCCAGATCCGAAGTCGCTGCCGTGCGAGGTGACTCTGCTGCCGTGAATAGCAGCGGCCAGGTGGCCCACATCCGCAGCAGCGGAGGATTCAGCGGCTCAAGGTCGAATCGGCCAGTTTTCCAATTCAGTAGCCCGACTGGAATGTGCCAGTACTCATCGTGAGTGACCGTCAGACGTGCTGCGGTCAGGACGCCCGCGACCAACTGGCTCAACAGCAACGCCGCAATGACGCCGTAAGCGATACGTCTTTTGTTTCGTGCTGCGGATTGCTCGTTTGCGGGGGAGGCCACGTCGAAAAGTATCCTCAGAACTCAGATTGATGTTTGTGTCCGTTATCGAACTAACCCGAAGTGCCAGCGAGGGCGATCGCTTTACAGAACGAGGAGGTCAATGTCTTTCAAAGCATTCGCCCTCGCTGACGCTTCGAGGCTGTGATCTTATGTGGGATAGGCTTCCAGCCTGTCGTGATTTTTCGGCGAACTTCGACAGGCTGGAAGCCTATCCCACGCAAAAAATCACAACCTTTTCGGGTTACTTTCGCTGACGCTTCAGCCAAACTTGACCGGGTCACTTTCGCTGTCACTCGCCTGAGCGGCAAGCTCCGTAAACCGCGACTTCAAAGTCTGTGCGAGCTTCAGCATGGCCGGCCGCTCGGTGGCATAGTGACCGGGTAGAATCATCGCAACGTTTGCGGTCTCCGCTTCGAGGCAAGCGTGGAACCTCGCCTCGCCGGTGAGAAAGGCTTCGCAACCGTACCGAGCGGCATCCGGCAGAAATTCGGCGGCCGAACCGCAAGCGATTGCCAACTTTGTCACGGTGCGACCGAGATCTCCGACGTACTGCAACTGCGCGACACCCAGCAGGGACTTCGCCTGCTCAATCAGTTCGCGCAATGAGATCGCCCTCGGCAACTTTCCCCAACGACCAGAGCCAGTCGATTGATTGAGGATCTCCGCAGCATTCTCCGCTGATAAGGACTCAGCGTGACGCGGTCGGAGAGGCCGGACATCTCGCAGATCAAATGACAGTGCCCATTGTTGATTGATCCCGTCAGCCGCGCTGTCGTAGCTCGTGTGCGGACTGTAGACGGCAATCCCAGCTCGGATCAGCGACAGCAACAAGCGACCTTCGTCGGTTTCGGTCGTCAGTCGCTGCACCGGGCGGAACAGCACCGGATGATGCGTGACAATCAATTGGACCTGACAAGCGATCGCCTCCTCGGCCACGTTCGGAGTCAGCGTCAAGCAGGTCAGCACAGACTTGATCTTGTCTGCTGGATCACCGATCAGCAGCCCCACGTTATCCCAGCTTTCAGCCAAGTGAGGCGGTGCGATTTCACGCAGAAAGTCGATGACCTGTTGCAATGGAACCACGAGGCAACCTTTGGAGGTGATTTGCAGCGAACTCGGCGACTAGGCACACTTCACCAGTGGACTGCGTCATTGACGGATTGCAGTCTGAGTGTGCCGACATCCTCGGTGAGGAGCAAGCTTGATGGTTCCGCTTCGTTTGGCCGTTGCGTCGCATTGTTTGTCGCAACCGATTCGCAAAATCATTCGCGCCGCAGTCGAGATCGGCGCGCAGGGAGTTCAGTTTGATGTCCGCAACGAATTGCGACCATCGGATTTGTCGGAAAGCGGCCGACGGCAGTTGCTTCACGAAATGGAAGTCGAAGGAGTAACGATCGCCTCGCTGTTGTTTCCGACACGACGCAGCTTCTACGACCAGGAGCAACTGGACGATCGAGTCGCCGCCGTCAAACGAGCGCTGGATTTTGCGTACCAACTGCGAGTGCCGCATGTGATTTCGCGCGTCGGAGCGATCCCCGCCGAAAAAGAATCCAACGAGTACAAGGTGCTCGTGGAAGTCCTCAACGACATCGCACGGCACGGCAACCGAGTCGGGGCCACGCTGCTCATCACGCCGACTCGCGATGCCGCCGTTGAACTGAAAACGTTGCTCGATCACATCAAAGACGGCCACGTCGGAATCAATTTCGATCCGGCGATCTTCGCGATGAATTCGCGAAATCCGACTGAGGCGTTTCGTCTGCTGCACCGGGACGTACTACACATCACCGCACGAGACGGTTTGCGGGACATCGACGGTTCTGGCCAAGAGACCGCACTGGGACGCGGCGAGGTCGATTGGATCGAGATGCTCGCGCTGCTCGGAGAGGCGGACTATCACGGCTGGATCACGGTTGATCGCACAGCCGGTGAGGACAAGCCAGGTGATGTTGCCCGAGCAATTCAGTATCTGCAAAACGTCGGGCTGGATCAGTGAGTTCTGGTTAAATATTGCCTCAACAAAAACAAAAACTCGCCACAATCTGATGATTGTGGCGAGTTGCTTTGGTCAGGTTAGGCAATCGAGCTGGTTACTTCTTCTCAAACTCCGCATCAATGACGTTGTCGTCACCGGCGGGTTTTGTGCCGGCACCAGCATCGGCCGCCCCGCTCTCGGCTCCTGCTTGCGGCCCCGCATTTTTGTAAAGGTGCTCGGCCATCGCGTGCAGGGTTTGTTCCAGTCCCGTCATCGCCGTGTTGATCTGCTCGACGTTGTCCGTCTTCAGTGCTTCGTTGAGCTTGCTGACGTTGGACTCAATCGCTTCCTTCGAGGCGGCATCCAGCTTCTCACCATTCTGCTTGAGCTGCTTTTCGGCCTCATAGGCCATCGTCGAACCTTTGTTCTTCGCCTCAGCCAGCTTCTTCCGATCCTGGTCTTCTTTGGCGTGAGCCTCGGCATCACGCTTCATCTTCTCGATCTCTTCCTTCGATAGGCCGCCCGTGTTTTCGATGCGGACGGACTGCTCTTTGCCGGTACCGAGATCCTTGGCAGACACCTTCAAGATGCCGTTCACATCAATGTCAAAGGCGACCTCAATCTTTGGCGTTCCGCGCGGCGCGGAGGGGATGTCTTCCAGGTTGAATTGTCCGAGTAGCCGGTTGTCCTTCGCCATCGGACGCTCGCCCTGAAAGACGCTGACGGTGACCGCTCGCTGGTTGTCCGCGGCGGTCGAGAAAGTTTCCTTCTTCGTGGTCGGGATCGTCGTGTTGCGCTCGACAAGCACTGTCAACACGCCCCCCTCAGTCTCAAGTCCCAGCGACAGCGGCGTGACGTCCATCAGCACGACGTCGGTCACTTCGCCGGTGATGATTCCGCCCTGAATCGCCGCACCGATCGAGACGACTTCATCCGGGTTTACTCCCTTGTGTGGCTCTTTGCCTTGGAAAATCTTCTTCACGAAGTCTTGAACCTTCGGAACGCGCGTCGAACCGCCGACGAGCACGACCTCGTCGATATCGGTGGGTTTGAGCTTCGCGTCCCGCAGCGCACTCTCCACCGGATTACGGCAACGCTCGATGAGATGATCGACCAGCTTCTCAAACTCGGATCGCGTGATCGTCATTTGCAAGTGCTTGGCCCCGCTGGCATCAGCCGTGATGAATGGCAGATTGATCTCAGAGTTTTGCAGCGTCGAAAGTTCTTTTTTGGCTTTTTCGGCCGCTTCGCGCAGACGTTGCAAGGCCATCGCGTCCTTGCGCAGGTCGATGCCGTTGTCCTTCTGGAATTGCGCGGCAATGTGATGAATCAGGACTTCGTCGAAATCGTCACCACCGAGGTGGGTGTCGCCGTTCGTGCTGAGCACCTCAACAAGTTCGTTGCTCACTTCCAGAATCGAGACGTCAAACGTGCCGCCACCGAGGTCGAACACGCAGATCTTTTCGTCCTTCTTCTTCTCCAGACCGTAAGCCAACGCGGCGGCAGTCGGTTCGTTGATGATGCGTGAGACTTCCAGGCCAGCAATCTGACCGGCATCCTTCGTCGCCTGTCGTTGAGCGTCATTGAAGTAGGCCGGAACGGTAATCACCGCCTTATTGACCTTGTGGCCGAGGTAACTCTCGGCGGCTTCCTTCAACTTGCGGAGTACCATCGCCGAGATTTCTGACGGCGTGTGTGTCTTCCCGCCTGCTTCCACTTTGACGTAGTCGCTGGGACCGCCGACGACTTTGTACGGGACGAGCTTTTCTTCCGACGCGACTTCGCTGTGGCGTCGTCCCATGAATCGTTTGATCGAGTAGATCGTGTTGGTCGGATTCGTCACAGCCTGTCGGCGTGCGGGATCGCCCACCAAGGTGTCACCCTTGTCCGTAAACGCCACAATGCTCGGAGTCAGCCGGTTCCCCTCAAGGTTGGCGATCACCTTCGCTTCGCCACCTTCCATGATGGAAACCACCGAGTTTGTTGTCCCCAAGTCGATCCCAATGATTTTTTCAGCGACAGCCATCGCATGACTCCTCAATAAGCTAGTTATTTTCTTGACCAAAACAGGTTTTCGGAGGTGAAAGCAAGGCTCGTGCCACTTGTCTCGTTAGTTTTTCTTAGCGTTTAACATTCAATGACTCAATGAGTTATGCGACTGATGCAGCAGTCGGGAATGTATTGGTGCCAATTTGGCGTCGAAGCTAGGCCAGTTGAATGTTGTTGGTTGCGCCAAAGTGGCAGGTGTGTCGAATTTGAAGCATTGATCTGCGGTGGTGAGCTCCCGTTCGCCTGCTTGACACCTTACAGGGGCCTCAATACAAGGTTTACGCCGCACAACAGAGCCGGGTTGAAGTCCAACAGGCACTGCGAAAGCGAAAGGAACTCATGGCCAAGAAACCTTTGCCGAAGAAAACTCGGAAACCGGCGGCTCCAGCGAAGTCTCAAAAATCCCCAAAGAAATCTCCCGCGGCCTACGAGGCGGAAATCCGTCGGCTGGATCGGGAGATTCTTTCGCTGATCAATCGCCGAGCTGGATTGACGACGGAAGTCATTCAAGCTCAACCGGATCTGAAGCAAGCGGTCTTCGCCCCATTGGCCGATGACACGCTCCTCGCGGCCTTGGAGACGGCGAATCCGGGTCCATTATCCTCTAGTGCCGTTCGGGGAGTGTTTCGACAAATCATTAGCTCCGCTCGCCAGCAAGTCCGGATCACACGCGTCGCCTATTTGGGGCCGGCTTACAGTTACACGCATCTCGCAGCCATCGAACGATTTGGGGAATCGGCAGATCTCGTTCCCGTGAGTACCATCGCGGCTGTTTTTGAGGAAGTGAATCGGAACCACGCCGACTACGGTATCGTGCCTATCGAAAACAGTACCGACGGACGAATCGTTGATACCCTCGACATGTTTACGAGACTGCCGTTGCGGATTTGTGGCGAAGTCCAAATTGCCATCCATCACAATCTTTTGGCTCGGTGCCCGCGCGGTGAAATCACAGAGATCTACAGCAAGCCGCAAGCACTGTCACAATGCCGAGAGTGGCTCAGCAAGAACATGCCTCAGGCTCGGCTACTGGAAGTAACGAGTACGTCCACGGCAGCTCAGTTAGCGCGGGATAAACCTGGTGCGGCAGCCGTTGCGAGCGCTCGTGCGGCAGTGGAGTATGACCTGAATGTGGTGGCTGAATCGATTCAGGACAACAAGAACAACGTCACGCGTTTCGTCGTCATTGGCGACGAAGCGTCAAAGCCGACCGGCACTGACCGAACCGCTCTCTTGCTCCAAATCCCGCATAAACCAGGTGTTCTGGCGGACGCTCTGTCGGCATTCAAGCGGAACAAGATCAACCTGACTTGGATTGAATCTTTCCCGCTCCGTGGACCAGAGTCCGGCTATCTGTTCTTCCTGGACTTCGAGGGGCATTCTCACGACCCCCGAATCAAGCGTTCGCTGGCGGATATTGAGCGAATCGCTGTTCGCCTCGAAGTTCTTGGTTCGTATCCTCGTAGCGAACCGTTGAACTAAGTCTTGCTGGCAGTCATCATTCGCCCCTCGCATTCACGGGGGCGGCGTCATCAGCCCGCCACTGATGTTAGATGCTCATTCTTTCCGGCGGAATGTTTTACGTCGATCGACTTTTGAAGAGGTTATTTTTCATGCGACAGATATTGGTCGCGGGTAATTGGAAGATGAATCTGTTAGGTGCCTCCGGCACCGTGCTCGCGGAGACTCTGGCCGCGAAATATCCAACCTCGCTGGTTGAGATTTTAGTTTGTCCGCCAGCTCCCTATTTGAGTTTAGTGCAAACCAAAATCCGTGATTCGGCGGTGCGACTGGGTGGGCAGAACCTGTATTTTGCACCGCAAGGGGCGTTTACTGGGGAAGTTAGCGGCGACATGCTCAAAGATGTTGGCTGCGACTGGGTCTTGGTCGGCCACAGTGAGCGGCGTCAATTCTTTGGCGAGCAGGACGAATTGCTGGCCAAGAAAGTAACTGCTGCTCTACAGCATGGTTTGAAAGTCGTGCTCTGCGTGGGTGAGTTGCTTGCCGAGCGGCAGTCAAATCAAACTGAAGCGGTGCTGGCAAAACAATTGGCTGGTTTGGCGCAGGTTTCAGCCGACCAAATGGCCAATGTGGTGATCGCCTATGAGCCGGTTTGGGCGATCGGAACCGGGGTGACCGCCTCGACCGAGCAGGCTCAACAGGCGCACGCGTTTCTGCGTAGCCAGTTGCAACTGAAGTTCGGCGAGGTCGTCGCATCCGCAACCCGAATTCTGTACGGCGGTAGTGTGAAGGCAGACAACGCTCTGGAATTGCTTTCTCAAGCAGATGTCGATGGTGCGTTGGTCGGCGGCGCGAGCCTCAAAAGTGACTCGTTCATCGCAATCATCGAAGCGGGAATTCAGGCAATGATTCGCCGCAGCTAAGACCGTGTGCCGTTGAGACAAATCTGAATCGTGCGAGGAACTGTGATGGATGTTTTTCTGACTTTAGCGTCAATGTTTGTCAGCATATTGTTGATCCTGGTTATTCTTTTGCAGCGAGGTCGAGGTGGCGGGCTCGTCGGTGCATTGAGTGGCCTCGGTGGGCAAAGCGCTTTCGGGACAAAGGCTGGTGATACGTTTACTCGCATCACGATTGTTATCGCCGCCGTGTGGGTCATGTTGGCTGGGATCTCCGGTCAAGTGCTGCGTTCCGCTGCAGACAAGTCTGCTAACTACGATAAGGCTGAACTAAAAACAGACCTGCAAGCGCCGTCAATAGACGGCAAGAAGGATGTACTTGGCAAGGACGCAGAGACGAACGCGGAGGAGGGGTCTGTCAAAGAAACGACGAATCCAGCGACCGGCACCGATAAAGAAAAAGAGCCTGCTGATTCGAGCGGCGACTCACCAAAGGACGCTGCTCCGAAAATCGAAAAGGACGTGAAGCCAGAACCACCCGCGAAAAAAGAGTCTGAGCCGAATGCCAGCGATAGTGAGAAGAAGAATGAGGCTGGCAGTGATGCTCCGAAGTCAAAATAGGTAGAACTCTGAAATGGCGTTCCGGAATAATGACCGGAACATGTTGATGAACTAGCAACGAAACGGCGGAACTAGCGAAAGCCGGTTCCGCCTTTTGCTACTTCGGAGCGATCCGGAAAACGAATGAAACAAGGTGCCTAGTGTTGTTAAGCATGACCGGCTTCGGAAGCTCGAAAGGGCAGAGCGAACGACTCAATGTCGTCGTGGAAATCCGTGCCGTCAACAATCGCTTTCTCAAGATTAATTCGCGATTTCCAGACGCCTATGCGTCACTTGAAGGGGAGATTGAACGAGTTGTTCGCGAGCGTGTTGCACGAGGCACGGTGACGGTTGCTTTCGACGTGAGCCGAATCGGCGTGACTTCCGTGCCACAACTCAACTTGGAAGTGCTGAGCGACTACTGGCGACAAATGAAGGACGTTTCGCACCAACTTTCTGTGGCGTTGCCGCCGGACATGTCGAGCCTCCTGACGCTTCCTGGCGTGATCACCGAGCATGGCCGAGCGGACCTGGATGCCGTGGCTGATTGGCCGTTCCTGAAAGGGTTGCTCGAGCAAGCATTGATCAAGCTTCACGAATTTCGTGAGCGTGAGGGTCGCTCAATGGGAGACGACTTGCGATTGAATGGTCGGTTGATTGCGACGAACCTCGACGAAATTGCCAAAGGGGCTCCGGAGGTCGTGCGTGTCTATCGCGACAAGTTACTCGAACGAATTCGTGAACTACTCAAAGGAACGAGTTCTGTCGTCAGCGAACCAGATCTGATTCGTGAAGTCAGTCTTCATGCCGATCGTTGTGACATCAACGAGGAGATCACTCGTTTGCGCTGTCACCTCGAGCAGTTTGAAGTATTCCTCAGCGACAAAGTTTCGCAGGGCCGGAAGCTCGATTTCCTGACGCAAGAGATGTTTCGCGAGGTCAACACAATCGGCTCAAAAGCCAACAATGTGTCGCTCGCTCGTTGTGTGGTGGAAATGAAAGCGGCTGGTGAACGGATTCGAGAAGTCTTGCAGAACGTGGAGTAGTGTCGGTGTCTGATTTGAGTCCATCGTCTTCGACAGTGACGGTTCCAGTGCGCGGTGGTACGTCTGCCCTCGCCACAGGACTGCGAGTGGTTGTGCTGTCTGGTCCGAGTGGGACCGGGAAATCAACGATCGTCAATCGGTTGGCCGCACAGTCAACGGCGAAGGTTATCAAGGCAATTTCGGCGACAACGCGAGCTCCCCGGAATCAAGAACAAGACGGACACGACTATTACTTTTTGGCCCGTGATGAGTTTTTGCGTCGCCGAGACGCCGGTGAATTTTTGGAGTGTTTTGAGGTTCACGGATCAGGCAATTGGTACGGAACTTTGAAGTCGGAACTGCAACGAGCGCGCGATCAAGACGGTTGGGCGATGTTGGAGATCGACGTTCAAGGGGCGATGCACGTGGTCTCCCAATATCCTGAGGCCGTGACAATTTTTATCCGCACGCGATCCGAGGCTGAATTTGAGCAGCGGCTGCGCGAGCGAGGAACTGAATCAGAGGAAATCATTCAACGCCGTTTGCAAACCGCGCGGCGTGAATTGGAAATGGCGGATCGTTATCGTTATCAGGTCATCAATGACGACCTGGATCGGGCAACGTCCGAAATCGTTCAAATTCTGAAAGGCCTGGAGGACGAATCGCATGCTTGAAGTTTTCAAAGACGAAGCCATCGTGAATAAAGTCGGGGGTCGATTCAAACTTTCGTCGCTGATCCAAAAGCGATTGGTTGCGTTGAATCGGGGCGCGCGACCGCTGGTGGAACTCTTGACGAAGAATCCGATGGAGATCGTTGTCGCCGAGATCCTCGGTGACAAAATCTACTTGGACAATTCCGGTCACGTGGCCATCGCCGGTGACGGCGGCCCAACGGCCGGACGGAAGAAGAGAGACGCAGGGCTGGATTTAGACAGCCTGACTTAAGACCCAATGTCCAATGAATGACCAAGCTCCAATGTCCAAATTTCAAGAGAATAAAATCTGAGCCCGAACGTGGATCCGATCAACATCTTTTGGAATTTGGACATTGAGTTTTGGACTTCGGAGTTTTCCCCTTGGTGCCGCCATGAGTGCATCGCGTGAAATCGTGCTCGGTGTGACTGGCGGGATCGCGGCTTACAAAGCGGCAGACTTGTGCAGCAAGCTCGTGCAAGCCGGCTTTGGAGTGACCGTGGTCATGACGTCCGCTGCGGAGCGGTTCATTGGTCCGACGACGTTTGAAGCACTCTCCGGCCGGCCCGTGCATCGTGAGATGTTCGTGCCGCAAGAAGGCTTTCAGCAGGGTGAGCACATTGGGCTTGCCCGCCGCGCGGAGTTAGTGGTGATCGCTCCGGCCTCCGCTGACTTCTTGGGAAAAATCGCCCACGGGCTCGCAGACGATTTGCTATCGACGCTGGTGTTGGCGACCGTCGCACCACTCTTGTTGGCTCCCGCCATGAACTGCGAGATGTGGGCAAAACCCGCTGTGCAACGAAATGTTGCACAGTTGCGGGCCGACGGCTGCCACATCGTTGAGCCTGGAACCGGCTGGCTCAGTTGTGGCCAAGTTGG
This sequence comes from Planctomyces sp., assembly GCA_031387195.1. GTDB lineage: Bacteria > Planctomycetota > Planctomycetia > Planctomycetales > Planctomycetaceae > SXKJ01. The sequence goes on from JANNDA010000279.1 coordinate 15,560, forward strand.
CCAAGGTCGTATGGCCGAACCGACGGACATTCAGAACGCGATCGCCGAAATTCTGAACGACGACCAATAGGACGTTGCAGGCACTCCTTGTACGAACAGCCGCCAGGATTCGTGATGCCTCGCTGACGCTTCGGGTTACTTTTGCTGCGGCTTCGCTGCTTTAGTTCTTGGTCACTTCAAAACGGGTTACCAGAATCCGCCGTGGTTTCGGCGGGAGCTTCTTCAACATTTCAGGCCAGCGGCCGGACCAACCGTCGAGTCGCCCACTGACGCTGGTGACTTTGTCGCCCCGTGCCAACGCTGCTTTCAATTCGTCGAAAGCGTTCTTGAAGTCGGCCTCCGGATTTTGTGCCAGCACGAACTCAGGCTCCGCATCGGCGACCTTGAGAGTCGTCTCCTTGCCCCCAACAACGACGACCCCCGCCGCAGTCACTTCGAGGCTCACCAACCCACTGCTGGTTCCCTTCGAAAGCCGAGTGGCCCAAACGCTCTCATGCAGTTCGTTGAGGTCGATCCGCTTTCCTGTTTTGGCTCGAAACGTCACTGTTCCAGTGTCGTACTTGCCGGTCTTGGTCAAACTTTTGAAGGCAATCGTTTCCGCGTCCACGTCATACAGACGTGATGTGGCCTCTCGCGCCACACCGGCTCATCAGTGCATTTCGGCCCCGGTCACGGTCATCACGCCGCTGAGCACTTGGGCGCTGGCGGTCGAAGTCAGCAGTAGCGAACACGCCAGAGCGGCGAGCCAACGTTCAACGGGCATAGTTTGGTCCCCTTTTGGTTGTGAATGTTGCTGAGGATGAGTCAAGTCTCTGGAACGGTCAACGTAGCCGTTAGCACTTTTCGCACTCGGAACGGTGAGGGTGACATTCTTGCCGACAACGGCATCTGATGGCTATGTCGTCGTGAATTTTGCTGTCCCCGCTCGCTGAGTCGTCATTCAGTGTTGCGTCAAAAGGGCGACGCACGATCAATCAGTGGCGGGATACGCCTCCGCTTTCGCCCGTGGATCATCGACCGAGTTCACATAAGTGATCCCCCAGGGACCAATGCCGTGGATCTGGATGACTGTGGGTTCCTCGCTCCAAGCGAAATGATGTTCGCGAGCCGGCATCATCACGAAACCGCCGGCGGTCACTTGCATGCCGCAAGGTTCGTCGTACTGGTCTTTGCCCATGGCCATGAAGATCGAACCGGACAAGACCGTCACGTGTTCATCGGCGGGATGCCAATGGGGTGCGATGCGGTATCCGGCGGGAATCATAAAGCGGAGGGTGAATGGACCAGGTTTCTGCGGGTCTCCCGACATCACGGCCATCTTGGCACCCGGTGGCAGCGACTCCGGTGCGTCACGCCATTCGAGATTATCCGCCGTGTGCATCACGTGTTCCCGCCGCTCGCGCTTGCCTGCAAGTTGGGGTTCCCGGACGCTCATCGACGAGTCTTTCATCTCAATGGCCAACACATGAGCTTCCGTCACTCCGATGTTTTCCACCGCATGTGTTTCTGGCCCACTCCAAGCGGTCTGTCCGGCCCGCATATTGACCACTTTGTCCTCCTCGGCAGGCAACATGAACCGGACATGACTGTCACTCATCGCGTAGACAAGGTGAGCCGGATGCGAGTGCATGGGCGAGGAGTCACCCGGTTGCAAACGCATTGCAAGCACGCGCACATGTTCGTTCTCCAACAGCACTCGATAAATCTCCGGTGCCACTTTCACAGCGTCTTGGGCCTTTGGCCGCCCAATGGGCACCACCAACACCAAGGCGGCACACAGGCTGAAGCACATCCATCTCAGGAAATTGTTCATGACAGATTCTCCTTATCTTTGATCTTGCGCGTCGGCCCAACACGCCGCGCCTCGCGCCACACGGCGCTTCCTGGCCGTTGAAGCCATGTTGAGTCGCACCACGCAAAACTTTGTGACAAAATCTTGAACAATCAAAGTCGGGATTTTACCCAGCGCTGAGAAACTCCCCACATCAACTGTCACCCGCTGCGGCAAGCGGCAGACACTCAACCCGTTCACGTTCTCCCGTCCAAATTCTCTGTCGTCGTTCCTGTCTCGCCACCGAAGTAGCGACTATCGATAGCGTCCGTCAGAATGCCGTTGCTCGTTTCACCGACCAAACTCAAGGAGTCATTCATGATGTCACGCATTCATCGAGAGTCGTCCGACCTTCATGCGAAAAACATCGACCATTTGAAAGTGATGAGCGTCGCCGCCGTTCTCTTTTGCGGTGTGCTTCAACTTCAGGGAGCGGACGTTGCAGACAATCCAGCTACTTGGTCCGGGTTTCGCGGGCCGAGCGGAATGGGAGTCAGCGCGGCCAAAGGATTGCCGGTGACGTGGGGTGATTCAGAGAACATCGCTTGGAGGACTCCGCTGCCAGGACCGGGGGCGTCGAGCCCGATTGTGTTTGGCGATCGCATTTATCTGACGTGCTACACCGGCTTCTTTGTGCCGGGCGAATCCGAGGGGAACAAAGAGAATCTGAAACGGCATGTGCTGGCGATGAATCGGAAGGATGGCAAGCTCGTGTGGGACACGGCGGTCGCGGCGAAGTTGCCAGAAGAGGATCGGATTCGCGACCACGGCTTCGCGGCGAACACGCCTGCGGCCGATGCCGAACGCCTCTATGTGTTCTTTGGCAAGTCGGGTGTCTTCGCGTTCGATCACGACGGCAAAGAACTTTGGCAGACGGACGTCGGATCGAAGACGCATCAATGGGGAACGTCGGCGTCGCCGGTGCTTTACAAGGATCTCGTCTTCATTAACGCCAGCGTCGAGAGTAGCTCGCTCGTCGCGCTGGACCAGAAGACGGGAAAAGAGAAGTGGCGAGCGAAAGGGATTCAGCAATCGTGGAACACTCCGGTCCTGATCACGGCCAAGTCGGGACGGCAAGAGCTGATCGTTGCGGCGAAAGGGAGCGTGCTGGCGTTTAATCCCGACAGCGGTGAGGAGCTCTGGTCATGCAAAACCGACATCGGTTGGTACATGGTCCCCAGCGTCGTGGCGGCGGACGGAGTGGTGTATTGCCTGGGCGGCCGATCTGGAGTCGCGGGTCTCGCCGTGCGAGCTGGCGGTAGCGGTGACGTCACCGAATCGCATCGGCTGTGGACCAGCGTTAAAGGCTCGAACGTGACCTCGCCGGTGTTTCTCGACGGCCACTTGTATTGGATGCATGAGCAACGGGGCGTCGCTTACTGCGCGAAGGCCGAGAGTGGTGAAGTCGTTTATGAACAACGCCTCGAACGAGCCGGGCAGGTTTACTCGTCCGCGTTGCTGGCTGACGGTCGCCTGTATTACCTCACGCGAGACGGTCGCACGTTCGTGCTCTCGGCGAAAACTGGCTTTGAAGAACTCGCCGCCAACAACCTAAGTGACGGCAGCATCTTCAACGGCTCCCCTGCCGTAGACGGATCGCGGCTGCTCATTCGCTCCGACAAGTTTTTGTACTGCATCGGGAAGTAAACGGCATTGGTGGTTTACTACTCGCGATGTAACCCGAAGCGTTCGCCCTCGCTGACGCTTCGGGTTACTTTTGGTTGCCGAATCGCGCCAGCTTCTGTTTCAGTGCTTCCTGCGTCAGCACCTCGCGATTGACGACATCCTGCGGCACTCGACCTGACGCCACTCCGAGAATGCTGCGACAGGCGGCTTGACCAGTCCCGCGAAACAGCTCGTCGGTCCAGCAGATCGCGTGAGGTGACAGGATCACGTTGTCGAGTTGCAGCAGAGGATCGTCAGTATCAATCGGTTCCTTCTCGAAAACATCTAGTGCCGCACCGGCGATTCGCCGCTCACGCAGCACTTCGGTCAGGGCGAGCTGATCGACGATCGGCCCGCGCGCCACATTGATCAGAAAGGCTGACGACTTCATTCGCGCGAGTCGCTCGCGATTCAACAAGTGATGTGTCTCAGGTGTCAGAGCACAGCAAACGCAAACGAAGTCCGACTGTTCGAGCAACGCATCAAGGCTCAGCAACTCAACGCCACTCGCTCGTGCAGCCTCCGGTGTCACAAATGGATCGAAGGCAACCGAGCGCATCTCCAGCGGAGCCACGACACGCAAAATCTCGCGGCCGATATTCCCCAGCCCGATCAGCCCCAACGTGCGACCGGTCAGCCCGATGCCCATCTCGTTGAGCTTTTCATGCCACCGTCCCTCACGCGTCAGGCGATCCTTCGCGAGCAGTTTGTGGGACAACGCCAACATCAGCGTCAACGCCGAAACGGCTACCGGCCGCCTCACACCGGACGGCGTAATTGTCAGCAGCACGTTGTTCCGCGTGCAGGCGGCAACATCGACGTTGTCGTAGCCGACCCCAAAGCGAGCGACGATCGCCAACCGCTGACAACCATCCAACGTTGCTGCCGAAATCTTCGGGGCCAGCACCAGGAGCGCATCGAATTGGCTCGCCACTTCCGCCGGAAGCTCGGGACCATAGTCCGGCAGAAACTCGCGCTCGATGTGCGAATCCGCCGTGAGCACATCCAATCCGATATCGCCAAATCCCAGAGATCCATCTGGCTTCAAAAAGTCTCGGGTGATCCCCAGACGAAATGATTTTTGCATCGTTTTTGACTCGCGCGAAGATCCCCAGTTCCGTTTCCGTACCGCACAGCGATCGTATTGGCGTGCCAGAGAGCGATCAACGACTGCCGGTCTGAGCGAATGACTGTCCTGCCAATCTTAAATTATGGGTCGTTTGGCGGTTGGCCCCAACAACAACTGCAACGCCTCCCAGCCTCATCACAAGGAATTCATCAATGCTTTTGAATCAGCGATCGACCAGTTTTAAGACCGTCGCTGGAACCGTTGTGTCCTCCTCGCGCGATCGTGGCTTCGAGTGAGGCGACGACCCGCTGTCCGGAAAACCCTGACAAGAATCGTTGTGATGCAAAAATTGAACCTCGACAAAATTTGAAATTTGTCCTGTTGCGGTGCTTGTGTTTGGGAAATCGCTCGGCAAATCTATCGCCCTATCCGTTCAGTCTGGTGAGTAGACCCATCTTGCTGAGTGACGCAACGAGTGCGTCCTGTTCACTGCCCTGATTCTTTCCGCCGGTTCTCGGCGTATGTTGACGCTGTTTCCTCTTTTCCCCCTGGAGGTTTCTCATGCGCTTTGATTGGCTGGCAAATTGTCGTCATGGTCTGCTGCGAGGCTCGGCGTTTGTGCGTGGCAGAATGGGGGGGGCGTAGGCTGGGTTTCCGTCGCCCAGAGCGACGACGCAACGCGATGTCAAATGCGTTCAGCGGCGTCGAAGTGGTCGAAGCCCGTCTCATGCTCACGACGTCGGCGGACGTCGAAGCGACCATCGACAGCTCGAATCAGGTCGTCGATCAATACTCGCAACAGGTGCAGCAGGAGTATTTGGCTCCAGCCCAAACGGAGTTGGAAGCGAGCCTCAGTGCTTTCATGGCCGACACGTCGGCGCTCAGCAGTTCGAGCAGTTTATCGAGCGAACAATCGCCAACGCCGATCGACAGTTACTGGGCGACATTCGGGATGAGTGACGTCGATCCAACCGCCGGATCGCAAGAGTATTTGGCGGACGCTCAGGCTTCGACCAGCCAATCCTCTGACTCCACGACTGATGCCGGAACGTCCGCTAGCGACTCCGGCTCGACATCGCTCTTTGAGCAAGACGCGAATCTCCAAAGCTACGCACAGAGCCTCGTTCAGTCTGCGTTTGGCGATTCGACAACTTCTTCTTCCAGTGACGGGACGTCGTCGAGTTTCTCGGAGGGCTCCGAGTCATCAACGACCGATAGCAGCAGTTCGTCGGATGATGGCGGTGGAACTTCGAGTGACACCGGTAGCTCTTCAGGCGAGGACAGCAGCGACAGCTCGTCGGATGGCAGCGGCGGCGACTCATCATCCGGGAGTAGCGGAACGACGGGCGGTGGCAGCAGCGGTTCGTCAGGCGGCACGACAACAACGACGACGTCACCGGGTTGGCAACCCTTTGTGTTGCCAGCGGGAATCAGTTTTGAAGAAGTGCATCTCCCTGCCGAGTCGGCGATGGGAAATCTGCGAGCGCTGCAACCGACGGGGACGGATTCCTTCACTCAAACAATCGTGACCGAGACGGCCACGACACGACTCGTCGTGACTCGGTCGCAAACTTACGTCACTGCCGATCAATGGCAGATCTCACAGTCTTGGACCAAGCAATACACGGTCACGCAATCGTCGGGCGATCCGTTGGCGTTGGGGCCGTGGAGTTCGAGCACTCGCAGCCGCCTGACAACATTCAGCATCATCGTCAGCAACGGCTTTGGAATACCGAGTCCTCCGGCATTCCGTGGCAGCCGTGTGCTTGCTGCGTCCGCCGCGAGTTCAGCCGCATTGGCCAGTGCGGTTCCGAGTTCAGCCGCAACCACAACGGTTGTCGTTCCCATCGGCCCGGTTTCCACCGTCACGTTTTCAGACTCGGACTCACTCAGCACGAGCAACGGTGATTCGACCGACGACTCCGACGTCACGACGGGGAAAGTGGACACGTCGAGCTTCGCCGGCAACTCGAAGTTCTCCGCCTTGAAGCAATTCGTGCTGACTGAGTTTCTGGTGATGCGGCCGGATTTGACGTTAGGCCATACACGACAAGCGTCGTTCGGCACATCGATGGATCGAACGATGTCATTCAACGGCAAATTCGAGCAATTCGCCGCAGAGGGGACCGTTCTCGATGCGTTGGGAAATCCCACCACGGTCACGTCAAATCCTCACGGCAGCCCGATCGTTTCTCGCGGCTCGCTGCCGCCAACCGACGCCAGCGATGTTCTCGATGACACGGCTGCACCGATTCCAACGGGAGGAAACGGGACTCGTTTCACCGCAGACGGGAGTGTCGAGGCGAGTGCCACCGAGTCCGAAGGTTCTTCTTTCACCGCCGAAGCGACGACTGACGTCGGTGAGGAGATTGAAGAGGCCGACATCCACGGTGAGGTTGATCTCTTCGCCGATTCCACCGCCAGTATTGGAGTCACCGACTCGCTGAGCTACGAAGACCAAGAGTCCGACACGACGACTGGCAATTTCGATTACCTGTCACTGGGTTGGTCAGACGCCGGAAACGCCGATGTCGCCGCTGGCTTCGATCTGGCCGTGTCATTGGATGACGCCGATTTGCTCGACGCCGAAAGTTCATCGAGTGACTCGTCGAGCAGCCCATCATTCGCTTCATTCGCAACCAGCGTGACTTCCGGACCTGCATCGAGTGCCACCGAACCCACACAAGGCGAACCGGTCATCGATCTGGAATGCAATGAGTCTGTCGGCACCAATGGTAGGACATTTCTGCAATACGACTACAAAAATGTCATCATCACTCCGCCCAACTCTAGCAACCTACTGGCTGCCCCCTGGACCGAGACGTCCAAAGGAGCCGTGAGCCTGCGAATGGGTGGCGGAGCCTCGATTTCCGCCAAAATGGAGCTCGTTGGATGGACACCGACCGTCACCATCCAATCGTCTGGAAACGTTGGCGTGAGTTACGTCACGGCAGGCACCACCGTTTACGAGTTTGATACCTTCGGCCAGGAACCGCCAGCGGGTTATGTCCTGACGCAAAGTGACCACCAGCGTTACTTCAATTCGTCAGACACAACGAGCGGGACCATCGTCTTCAACGTCACCGTGACAATTTCCGCCACGGCGGAGCCCAGCCTGACCGGTACGATTACCGTCGATATCACTCACAAAGTCATCGATCAGAACGGCTGCTATTCGCACGACCGGTTCGAGAACCCTTCGGACGCCAGTGATTTCATCGAATACTGGAGTCAGGTGAGGACCACTTACATCGGCTCGGTCAAAACGACCGGTGGCATCGGCTCTGGTGCCGCCGAGCTGAAAATCGAAGTCAAAGAGAACTGGGATTGCTTCTCAGAAACGATCACGACCGGCACTCCCCCTGCGCCGCCCGCCCCAGCCGAAGGTGCTCCGTCAATTTTCACGCAAGCACTTGATGTCCTCCAGTTCGGTTTGGACGTCGCAGGCATGGTCCCCGTCGCCGGCGAAGTTTGCGACCTGAGCAACGCCATCATCAGCGCCGGCCGAGGCAACACCGGTGACGCTATGTTGTCAATCGGTGCGATGATTCCCTTCGGTGGAGCCGCTGTCACGGCTGGCAAGATTGGCCAAAAGGCAATGAAAGCCCTCGCCAAAAACGCAGACAAGCTGGATGAGGCTGCGGCGGGAGTGAAGGCTATCGCCAACAAAGTGGACGACGCAGCCAAGGCAACCTCAAGTGCTCCGAAAGCCTTGCCGCTCACCAACCGCCCACACGGCGGGTCAGCTCATGACGACGCGATCATGGAGCGGATTTCCGAGCTTGGCGACAAGGCGAGAGATATTCGAAAAAATCAAACTCAGGTGAATGTGCTCGAACAACAGGTAAGTAATTTGCGACCCGATCTTCAATTCACGGAAGATAACTTGCGAACCTATGTGCAAGTCATTAACACAAATCCGGCGACGCGGGTGGTGGAACTCTTAGACGCCGATCCAAAAGGAATCGTGGAAATAATTTTCTAGTATCATGACAAACCCATACGACGCATTTGAACAAGTCATTTTCAGTGTGTTTGACGCACCTGTCGACCAAGTTGCCTCGACCGTACATCGTCGATGGCGCGAGAGTGACAATGGTCGTGACAGCGACGCTGGAGATCGATATCAGCTTGATCGTGTCGGGATGGATCTCCGGTACGCATACGATCGTCGGCCCAAACCGATGACTCAACATGGTTGGGGTCCATCGCAATTGCTCTTCTGGGAGCCTGTGTCATCACCGAACCACACCGTCATGATGACCAATGCGACCTGCGGCAATTCACATGCGGTATTTCGCATGAGTGAAGAAGTGCCTTGGGAGTGCATTCATATCCGATTGCTCGATCGCGACGGTGAGCCGGAAAATTTCATGTTCAACTACTATCGAGACTACCGCCAGATTGCTCGCAGCCTCGGCGTTGGTCAAGAAGAAAATGGCCGCTGGCTGTTTTGTGCAGATGGTCCGGTGCAGCCATTTGAAGACGTGAGTCATTACAAGCGTCGTCGAATTGTTGAACGGCTCAATCGGCGAATCATTACAGAGTACCTTGGGCGATTGAACTATGAAATTATGGATGACGATTTCTGGACATCGACGTCGAAAGCTTGGTTGCTTTGGGACAACTGCTTGGGCCAACGATCTACTCCCGGTCGCGATGGCATCGACGAGGACGGCACTCGAAGCCGTAATAGCATTCGATGAGATCGGCAACAAAGAGGGGGCAAAGGGAACATGTAAACAGGGGGAAACAAAGGGGTCAAGTCCATTTAACGCGTCTATCAGAACATGGCCGCCAATGTCAGCACCTCCGCCAAGGCCATCATCGGTTCGTACCACGATGTGAAAGCCACCGTCAGGGAAAACAAAGGGGACAGGTCCATATAACGCCATAAATGGACCTGTCCGAATGGCACTGCCGCACTCGCGTAAGGCAAGGTCGGCGCGCAGCGGTAGGACGCACGCGTGAGAGGCGTGAGGAATGCGAGTCAGCGGTGGTGATGTCCGAGAGCGGCGGGATCAATTGGTCTTGGTGGTGAGAGCT
>JANNDA010000280.1:0-4123 GCA_031387195.1 Planctomyces sp.
GTTGATCAGACTGATATTCGCGGGTCGGAACCGCATGACCTGATCCGTCGCGAAAGTGCCGGAGTCTAGCATCGGGCGTCACGAGCGAAATTTCGCGGGTGGCCGAAAGCGCCTGCTGGAACAGAACAAGCCGCGGAACAAAGCGATCGCGGCGGTGGCTCGCGAACTGGCGGGCTTCGTGTGGGCGGTCGGCCAGGTGAAACAACTCTTGGTGAAGGAGTAGGGCAATGGATTTTTTAAGGCATGGCAGGGCAAAAGAATGTGGGGGTTCCAGAGCAGAGGGCTGGGGGCGTTTCGGCCCCCAACCCGGCGAGCACATTCTCCCGCCCTGACCTGGTTATCCCTTGTCAGGTTGCGTCCCCGCAGAGCCTGACTCCGTTTCACCAGGCGCAGGGAGTTTACCCAAAGCCCACTGGATGGCATGTAAAACAATCCTCACCAAAAACAACCTCAACCCAGAAAGGCAGCGGCCCTCGAGTCGTCGGCGACACGAACTCCAGAAAGATGCCCCAGCAGGCGCTTTCGGCCACCCGCGAAATTTCGCTCGTGACGCCCGATGCTAGACTCCGGCACTTTCGCGACGGATCAGGTCATGCGGTTCCGACCCGCGAATATCAGTCTGATCAACAGTCGTTTCTCCCTCGCCGACGACTCGGCGGCCGCCGCACAGCACCATGAACTCAAGCTAAAACACCATTCGGAAAATTCACTCGCTCAAAATACTTGACTGGTCCTTCCATACCAGCGCCCTGCGGCTGATTTGTTGAACCCCAATTGTTAGTCGTGACGCAGCACTAGACGTGTTGGGGGGGCGGCTTTGTTTGTGGGCCAGAAGACGCTTCCGGACTACGCTGTCAGCCGTTGTCTCTGCTCCAACAGTTCCCCGTACAAGTCCAGATGCCGTTGTGCGATGCTCGTCCATCCATAGTTCTGAGCCCAATGGCAGCCATTCTGGCCGAGGCGATTTGTGGTTCCACGATCGGCAATAAACTGTCGCATCGCCGACGCCAATTCCGTTGCCGACTCTTCCGCGACGATGGTCCCCGTTTCAAATGGCCGGATGTGTTCAATGAGGCCCGGTATTCGTGTTCCGATCACTGGTCGACTTGCGGCATAGCTCTCCAGAACGACGAGCGGGAAAGCTTCTGTAAGCCGCGAGGGAATCACTGTCGCGATGGCGTTTTGCAGTAGGTAGGTCTTCAGGGAGCCGCCGATGCGGCCGACAAAGCGAACTCGATCCATGACGGAAAGCTCCACCGCAAGCGCGAGCAAGCGAGAACTCTCATCGCCTTCACCGGCAATCACCAATTGAACTTTGTCGGTCGAAGGCAAGTTGGCGAGAGCCTGCAACAAAAGATCGACTCCTTTTCGATGCTTGAGCCGGCCGAGAAACAGAAAATACTCGCCGGCTTGAATCTTGGGATCGAGTTCGGGGGGACGAGCGATCGGATGCTCGAACGCGTCCAGATCGACGCCATTCGGAATATCGACGATGTGCCGTGCGCCTGGGCACAGACGCAGATATCCTTCGCGGGTGAATTGACTAATCGCGACCAGCGCATCCGCAGAATCGAGACCCTGAACGCACCTCTTATAGACAACGGGCCTCGCGAGCCGAACATTCCCCTCACGGACGTCGCCGCCGTGGCTGGTGATGATCGTTGGTGTCTGTAATTGGTCGCGGCACAGTGCGGCCAAATAGCCCGGTGGGTAGATGCCGTGGCAGTGAAGAATATCGAACGGACGGTGCCGATGAAGGTGCCGCAGGAAGAAGCGATATAAGCCAACACCATAATGGGTCGAATAAAACTGTGGATGCCGGGCAACGTGATAGGGAAAATCGGAGTCATCCGCTCGGAGCGGCGAGCGTGGATTGGGGGCAAACACGGTCAGATCGTGCCCCATTGCCGTGAATTTCCGAGCGAGCGTATCCACGACAATTTCTTGACCACCCAGCATGGGCAAGGCCGTGTCTGTGTACATGCAGATTCGCATTCTGCTCTCCGGAACGACTCGCCATCGATTCTTGCGCTTTCTAGGGAAGAAGTGTTTGAGACGTCAATTCGAGTCTGTGTCATGAAGGATCGCATTTGGTCCAACACGAAAAGCGGAGAGCCATAGTTCTCTTGCTGCAAACTTTGAGTTTCGATTACCAGAGAGTTGCAACCGCTTGAGTTAGACAAGAGGAGCTCATGTCTTTTTTCCATTTGCGATCACTTCCCGGAACGATTTGGCCTCCAGTCCCTGCGGCCGAAGTCAGCCAACTGTGGGCCACGTATTTAGAGTTAGACCGCTCGCAGTGGCTGAGTCCTCAAGAATTAGAAGACCGACAACTGCGGCAACTGCGCACGTTGCTGGCTCACTGCTACGAACAAGTTCCCTATTACCGTCAGCTCATGCACGAAGCGGGGCTCGGCTCGCGTCCGATCAGCAGTTTGGCAGACTTTCGCCGCCTTCCTGTGTTGACGCGAACGCTCTATCAGACTCACTTTGCCGACATACAAGCGCGCAGCTTGCCGGCCGGAATGACAGTGGCGGGAAGTAGTCACACCTCCGGAACCAACGGCGTGCCCATCAAGGTTCTGATGACGAACCGAGTCGGCTTTTTGTGGAGGGCTTTTTTTCTGCGAGACATCGAGTGGAGCGGCATCGATCCGCGTGGGAAAATTGCCGCCATCCGACTCGTGGCCATGACTCCCGAAGAATTGCCTCAAGCCCTGGAAGGGACTTCGTATCCCTTTTGGAACAAACTCTGCCGTACGCTTTTTGAGAACGGAACCTCTCACAAAATGGATGTCCGCCAGGATCCTCGCCGCCAACTTCAGTGGCTGCAACGCATCCGTCCGGATTTCCTGTTGAGTATGCCGTCGAACCTGGAGTTTCTGGCCAGTTTACTTCAGGAAAGCGGCCAGCGTTTGCCTGAGTTGCGTGTCATTCAGGCGGTCGGCGAGTCACTCACCCCGGACGTACGCCAGCGCATCGAGACCGGCTTCGGCGTCCCGGTAAAAAATCTCTACAGCACGACGGAAGTCGGCTACATGGCTTCTCCCTGCCCATCGGGTCACGGCCTGCATGTGCATAGCGAAAACTTTTTGGCGGAAGTCCTCGATTCCGACAACAACCCCTGTCTTCCCGGACAAACAGGCCGTCTCGTCTTGACGACGTTGCACAATTTTTTGGCCCCATTCTTACGTTATGAAATTCTGGACGACGTCACATTGGCTCCCGGCCCGTGTCCATGTGGGCGCGGCCTACCCCTTTGGACGCAGGTCGCCGGTCGCCGCCATCCGTTTTTGCATCTGCCGAACGGCCGCCGCAAATCATCCATAGGCATTACTCTGGGCATCCGCCAAGTGGGCGCGTGCCATCAATTCCAAATCGTCCAGCGGGCGGTGGATCACGTCGTGGTTCGCGTGGTGCCGGACAAGACTTGGCAAGCCGATGATGCCGAACGTATGCGTCAAGTCGTCCGGAGCGAATTTGAATCTGAAATCCGAGTCGATGTGGAAGAGCGACCATTTTTGGAGCGGCCCGCCGGTGGCAAGTTGAAGATTGTTGTCATTGAAATGGAGTGATTGATGGCCGATGACCTGCGGAAGGCTTGGAATGACGTCGCCAGCCATTGGGACGATTGGGGCTCGCCGTTACGACCGTGTGCGGAGGATCTGCACCGCATGCGTGACGCGTTGCAGCGGTGGCTGGCGAAGAACCCGGTGGAGAGGCTGCAGGTTTTTCTCTGCGGTGTCACCCCGGAGATTGTCACGATGTCCTGGCCCTGCCCAATCGAGCTGATCAGCATGGATCAAGCCCAGCGAATGATTGATGTTGTTTGGCCTGGCGACGTCCCTGGCGTGCGACGAGCGGTGGCGGGAAATTGGCTGAATTCCGGGCTGCCGGCTGGCTCTCAGGACGTGATCATCAATGACGGCGGCTTTGTTTTCTTCGATTATCCCGATGGCCTGCGAGGGCTGTTCGCCGCACTCCGAAAGCTACTCCGGCCGGGCGGACTTTTCATTGGTCGGGATTTTGCGCAAGTGAGTCCACGAGAGTCGTTATCACAGGTCATCGACGCAGCACTTGGCGGTCGCATCGGCAACTTCCACATTTTCAAATGGCGGCTGGC